>NZ_PSWL01000003.1:0-192670 GCF_002932755.1 Rathayibacter sp. AY1B6 | reverse complement strand
CTCGCAGAGCGAGGGCGGCGTCTCCGTGGTGCTCGAGAGCGGCGCCATGGCGGAGGGCGAGATCCTGCTGGTCGCCGTCGGCCGCGGCCTCGGGCGCGGCGGGCTTCTCGGCGGCCGGGGCGGGCTCGGGCTCGGCGGGGGCGGGAGCCTCGGCGTCGCTCTCGGCGTCGACCGACGGGGTCGCCTCGTCGGTGGGCTCGGTCTCGGCGGCCTGGACCTCGGGGGCCTCCTCGGCGGGAGCCTCGGGCTTGGACGCCGACGCCGCTCCGGAGCCGTCGCCGATGCGCACCAGCTCGGCGCCGACCTCGACGGTCTCGTCCTCCTGGACGAGGATCTCCTCGATCACGCCCGCGACGGGCGACGGGATCTCGGTGTCGACCTTGTCGGTCGAGACCTCGAGCAGGGGCTCGTCCACCTCGACGCGGTCCCCGACGTTCTTCAGCCAGCGGGTGACCGTTCCTTCCGTGACACTCTCTCCGAGTGCCGGGAGGCTGACGGATTCGCTCATGAGCCTGTCTCCTTAAGACGCTTGTGTTTCGATGTCCAGCTTACTGATGCGGAAGCGGCGGGTCGCCGCACCGCAGTGGTTCTACAGGGCGTGCAGCGGCTTCCCGGCCAGAGCGAGGTGCGCCTCGCCGAGCGCCTCGTTCTGAGTGGGGTGCGCGTGCACGAGGGGCGCGACGTCCTCGGGGTGCGCCTCCCAGTTCACGATGAGCTGAGCCTCGCCGATCAGCTCGCCGACGCGGGCTCCGACCATGTGCACGCCGACGACGGGGCCGTCGACCAGGCGCACGACCTTCACGGAGCCGGTGGTCCCGATGATCGTGCTCCGGGCGTTGCCGCCGAGGCCGTAGTCGTGCACGGCGACGCGCTCGGCGCCGTACTCGGCGATCGCCCGGGCCTCGCCGAGGCCGACGGAGGCCACTTCGGGGTCGCTGTAGGTCACCTTCGGGACGTTGACGTCCGAGACGACCTGCGGGCCCAGGCCGGCGATCTCCTCCGCGACGAAGATCCCCTGCTGGAAGCTCCGGTGCGCGAGCTGGAGTCCCGGCACGATGTCGCCCACGGCGTACACGCCGGGGACGGAGGTCTGCAGGCGCTCGTCGGTCAGCACGTAGCCGCGGTCGAGGCGGACCCCGGCCTCCTCGAGGCCGATGCCCGCGGTCACCGGGCCGCGGCCGACGGCGACCAGCAGGATCTCGCCCTCCGCCATGGCGCCGCTCTCGAGCACCACGGAGACGCCGCCCTCGCTCTGCGAGACCGACGCGACGCGGGAGCCCAGCTGGAAGGCGATGCCCCGCTTGCGGAAGGCGCGCTCCAGCTGCTTGCTGACGCTCTCGTCCTCGTTGGGGACGAGGTGGGGGAGTGCCTCGACGATCGTGACCTCGGCGCCGAACGAGCGCCAGACGCTCGCGAACTCGACGCCGATCACGCCGCCGCCGAGGACGACGACGCTCGCGGGCACGTGGTCGAGCTCGAGAGCCTGGTCGCTCGCCAGGATGCGGCCGCCGATCTCGATCCCGGGGAGGGTGCGGGAGGCGGACCCGGTGGCGACGACGACCGATGCTCCGTGGAGCACGTGCTCGCCGACCGTCACCGTGCCGGGCGCGGTGAGGCGGCCCTCGCCCGCGACGACCGTGATGCCGCGCGAGGACACGAGGCTCTGCAGCCCCTTGTACTTGCCGGCGACCACTCCTTCGCGGTAGCGCGTGACGCCTGCCATGTCGATCCCGGCGAAGCTCGAGAGCACGCCGTACTTCTCTCCCTCACGGGCGCCGTCCGCCAGTTCGGCGGCGTGCAGGAGTGCCTTGGTGGGCACGCACCCGCGATGCAGGCAGGTGCCGCCGAGCTTGTCGCGCTCCACGAGCGCGACGCTCATCCCGAGCTGCGTCGCCCGGAGGGCCGCCGCGTACCCGCCGCTGCCACCTCCGAGCACGACCAGGTCGTAGCGCTCTTCCGACACCCAGTGACTCCCTCGCGACGTGCGGTCCCGCTTCCCGGCCGACCGGCTCCGGCGCTGGGCGCCGAGCGGATCGGGAGGGGGGACGAGGCGGGATCTCCCGCCCCGTCGACCCTACTACGCGCTCGCGAAGCCCTCGGCCAGAGCGATCAGGGCGCGCACCGAGACGCCCGTGGCGCCTGCTCCGGTGAAGCCGTGGCCGGCGCCGCCGTTGCTCGACGGACCGGCGATGTCGAGGTGCGCCCACGGGATCGTGGCGGCGTCCTCGCCCTCGCCGCGCTTCCCGACGAACTCGCGGAGGAAGTGGCCGGCGAGGAGCATGCCGCCGGCGGTGTTGCCCGGCTTGACGTTCGCGATGTCGGCGATGTCGGAGTTGAGCAGCGGCCGCAGCTCCGCGGGGAGGGGCATCTGCCAGAAGGGCTCTCCCGCCGCGCGGGCGGCGTCGAGGACGCGCGAGACCAGCTCGTCGTCGCCCAGGGCGCCGACGGTCCGGTTTCCCAGGGCGACCACGGAGGCGCCGGTCAGCGTCGCGACGTCGATGATCGCGTCGGGCTGCTCCTCGCTGGCGGCGACCAGGCCGTCGGCGAGCACCAGCCGGCCCTCGGCGTCGGTGTTCAGCACCTCCACCGTGGTCCCGCCGCGCACGGTCAGCACGTCGTCCGGGCGGATCGCGGTCCCGGAGGGGAGGTTCTCGGCGATGCAGAGCCAGGCGGTCGCGCGGAGCGGGAGGCCGAGCTCGGCGATGGCGCGCACCACGGCGAAGACGGTCGCCGCGCCCGCCATGTCGGTCTTCATCCCGATCATCGAGGCCGGCGGCTTGAGCGAGAGTCCGCCGCTGTCGAAGGTGATGCCCTTGCCGACCAAGGCGAGGTGGGTGCTCGCGCCCTCGGGCGCGTAGGCGACCTTCACGAGGCGGGGCGGACGGGAAGAGCCGCTGCCGACTCCGAGGATGCCCCCGAACCCCTCCTCCGCGAGGGCCTTCTCGTCCCAGACGGTGACCTCGAGGGGCAGGCCCTCTGCGCCGGTCTGCACGGCCTCGGCCAGCGTCTGCGGGTAGAGGTGCGACGGGGGAGTGTTGACGAGGTCCTTCACCGTGCCGACCGCGCGGCCGAGCACGAGAGCGCGGTCCAGGACGGCGGGGTCGGCCGACTCGCCGCCGCCCAGCAGGACGACGTGCTCGACGGGCGCCTTCGCGGCGGCGGCGGTGCTGCCGCGGAAGGCGGTGAAGGAGTAGGAGCCGAGGGCGGCGCCCTCGGCGACCGCGGCGAGCGTGCCGTCGGAGCCGGCCGGGAGGGAGAGGGCGACGGAGGCGGACCCCGCGAGCAGGCGGACGGCGGCGCCCGCGGCGTTCCGCAGCGCGGCGTCGTCGGGCTCCGCCGAGCCGAGGCCGACGAGGACGATCACTCCGGCACGGACCGAGGACGGCACGCGCACGAGCGTCTCGGCTGCGCCGGTCGCGCCGAGCGCGCTCAGCGCGGGGGCCAGCTCCTCGAAGCCCTCCGCGCCGACGAGCCGGGGACCGTCGGGTCCCGGTGCGACGCCGAGGACGAGGGCGTCGGTGTCGATGTCGGAGGCGGGAACGGTCGAGTACTCGAGAGAGGAGAGGGGCATGGCGGCAATGCTAGGCGCTGTTCGCTGAGGGCTCAGCGGACCCGGCCGGGGCGCCGGGACCCCCGTTTAGACTGGACGCATGCTGGATCCGGAAGACCTGTTCGAGATCGAGGGCGACCTCTCCGAGATCCCGCGCGGGCTGCACCTCGTCGCGGGCCTCACCGGCTCGGCCGACGCCGGCGGAGCCGTGGGGCAGCTGGGCGAGTACCTCTTCGAGACGCTCGAGCACCGCGACGTCGCGGTCTTCGACCAGGATCAGCTGCTCGACTACCGGGCCCGCCGCCCCATCATCACGTTCGACCAGGACCACCTGACGGACTACCGTCCGGCGATGCTCCGGCTCTCGCTCGCACACGACGAGCTGCACCAGCCGTTCCTCCTGCTCACCGGCTTCGAGCCCGACTTCCAGTGGGAGCGCTTCACCCGCGCGGTGGTCTCCCTCCTCGAGCGGCTCGACGTCGCCTCGACCACGTGGGTCCAGGCGATCCCGATGCCCGTGCCGCACACCCGGCCGGTCGGCGTCACCGTGAGCGGCAACCGCGAGGACCTGATCGAGGCGATGTCGGTCTGGAAGCCGCACACGCAGGTGCCCTCGAACGTCCTCCACCTGCTCGAGCTGCGCCTCTTCGAGCGCGGCCTGACCGTGGTCGGCTTCGCCCTGCTCATACCCCACTACCTGTCGGACACCGAGTACCCGCAGGCGGCGGTCGCGGCGCTCGAGAGCATCTCGGCGTCGACCGGCCTCATCTTCCCCACGGACCGCCTGCGCGAGAGCGGGCGGGACTTCCTCGGCAAGGTCGACGAGCAGGTCGGCGGCAACGACGAGCTGCGGAAGCTGGTCTCGGCCCTGGAGGCCCGTCACGACACCTACATGGAGGGGACGAGCCTCCGCTCGCCGCTCACCGACGAGGACGGCTTCGTGCCCAGCGCCGACGCGATCGCCGCCGAGCTCGAGAAGTTCCTCGCGATCCGCCGCCCGGGCGAGGAGCCCACCGCCCCCTGAGCGGCCGTAGGATCGGACGAGTGCGTGATCGTCGAGCCTGGTTCGTCTTCGGTGCCGGAGCGTTCGCCTACCTCGTCGCGGTCCTGGACCGCACGACGCTGGGCGTCGCGGGAGTGGACGCCGCGGAGCGGTTCGGAGTGGCGGCCGCCGTCCTCTCGTCGCTCGCCGTCGTCCAGCTGATCGTCTACGCCGGGATGCAGATCCCGGTCGGGATCCTCATCGACCGGTTCGGCCCGCGGACCCTGATCCTCTCGGGCACGGCCCTGATGATGGCGGGTCAGATCGTGGTCGCGATCGCACCGAGCATCGGCGTCGCGATCGTCGGGCGGATCCTGCTGGGAGCGGGGGACGCCGCGATCTTCACCTCCGTCATCCGCCTCACAGTCACCTGGTTCAGCGGACCGATCGTGCCGCAGCTCTCGCAGTGGATCGGCAACATCGGCCAGGTGGGCCAGATCCTCTCCGCACTCCCGTTCGCGGCGATCCTCCACACGTTCGGCTGGGAGCCCGCGTTCCTCAGCGCCGCCGCCCTCGGGGCCGTGTCCTTCCTCGGCGTGCTCCTCCTGGTCGCCGACGTCCCGCCGCGCACCGAGCCGATCACCGTGGTGCCGCCGACGCTCCGGGCGACGATCGCGCAGCTCGGAGTGAGCCTGCGCCGGCCCGGCACGCAGCTCGGGTTCTGGTCGCACTTCGTCACGCAGTCCTCAGGGACGGTCTTCACCCTGCTCTGGGGCTACCCCTTCCTCGTCTACGCGATCGGCCTGCCTCCGACCGTCGCCGCGCCGACCCTCACGATCGTCGTCATCGCGGGGATCGTCGTCGGGCCGGTGCTCGGCGTCCTGACCGCGCGCCACCCCATGCGCCGCAGCAACCTCGTGCTCGGGATCGTCTCGGCGATGGCGGCCGCCTGGACCGTCGTGCTGCTCTGGCCCGGCGTCCCGCCGTACTGGCTCGTCGTTCTGCTCCTGATCGTGGTCGGAGCGGGCGGCCCCGGCTCCATGATCGGATTCGACTTCGCCCGCACGTTCAACCCCTCGCGGAGCCTCGGCGCGGCCAACGGAGTCGTCAACGTGGGCGGGTTCCTGGCCAGCTTCACGATGATGTTCGCGATCGGCCTGATCCTCGACGCGCTGGCCGGTCCCGGCGCCTCCTCGGAGCAGACCTACTCGCTCGAGCACTTCCGCCTGGCGTGGTGCGTGCAGTACGTGGTGGTCGGCGCCGGAGTCGTCGGACTCGTCGTCGCGCGCCGCCGGACCCGCCGCCGCCTGGCCGAGGACGAGGGAATAACAGTGGCCCCCCTCTGGGTTGCACTGAGTGACCGGATGCGCCGCGGCCGCGCGGGGCGCTGACGGTCGTCCCCGTCGATCCGCCCTTCTGCAGACGCGATGTCCCAGCTGAGCGGCCCGGATCCCGTCGGATCGAGCCCCACTCGCACCGCACCGCACGGCTGCACTACTCAGACGTGCAATAATTGTCAATAGGACCCGTTCGGGTCGAGGAGCACCAGGCCCACGTCGGGCGTGCGACGTCCTCGACTTGACATGGGTCCTCGTAATGCCCACCGACGGACGACGCCCTCCCGCGCCGCCCGCCCCCGGGACGCAACGGATGGAGAGGTGCCGCCATGGCCACCAGAGCTACCAAGACCGCAACGCTCGACGCCGTCGACGACGACGTGACGACGACCACCAAGAAGCCCGCGACGCGCAAGCCCGCGGCGAAGGCCACGGCGGCCAAGACCACCGCGGCCAAGACGACCCGCTCGCGCGCCACGACCAAGGCCGCCGCTCCCGCCGACACCGAGGAGGAGCCGACCGACGCCGTCGAGCCCGACGAGGCCGCGGAGGACGAGGAGACCGAGGTCGTCGCCGAGGACACCGAGACCGACGCGAAGGACGACGCGGAGACGCCGGAGGCCCCGGCCGCCGCTGCCGTCGCCGCTCCGGCCGAGCCGCTCCCGAGCGGCGCGCTCGTGCTGTCCTTCGGCGGGGAGGACGACGAGGTCCCGGTCTACTCGACCGCGATCACCGGCGCCACCGCCGACCCGGTCAAGGACTACCTCAAGCAGATCGGCAAGGTCGCGCTCCTGAACGCGGCCGAGGAGGTCGAGCTCGCGATGCGCATCGAGGCCGGCCTGTTCGCCGAGGACAAGCTCGCCAACTCGACCGACCTTAGCCCGGAGCTCGTCCGCGAGCTGCGCTGGGTCGCGAAGGACGGCCAGCGTGCGAAGAGCCACCTGCTCGGAGCGAACCTCCGCCTCGTCGTCAGCCTCGCCAAGCGCTACACCGGTCGCGGGATGCAGTTCCTCGATCTCATCCAGGAGGGCAACCTGGGCCTCATCCGTGCGGTCGAGAAGTTCGACTACACCAAGGGCTTCAAGTTCTCGACCTACGCGACGTGGTGGATCCGCCAGGCGATCACCCGTGCGATGGCCGACCAGGCGCGCACCATCCGCATCCCGGTGCACATGGTCGAGGTCATCAACAAGCTGGCCCGCGTGCAGCGCCAGATGCTGCAGGACCTGGGCCGCGAGCCCACGCCCGAGGAGCTCTCGCGCGAGCTCGACATGACCCCCGAGAAGGTCATCGAGGTGCAGAAGTACGGGCGCGAGCCGATCTCGCTGCACACGCCCCTCGGCGAGGACGGCGACAGCGAGTTCGGCGACCTCATCGAGGACACCGAGGCGGTCGTCCCGGCCGACGCCGTGGGCTTCACCATGCTGCAGAAGCAGCTGGAGTCGCTGCTCGACTCGCTCTCGGAGCGCGAGGCCGGCGTGATCCGCATGCGCTTCGGCCTCGGCGACGGCATGCCGAAGACACTGGATCAGATCGGCGACACCTTCGGCGTGACGCGCGAGCGCATCCGTCAGATCGAGTCCAAGACGATGGCCAAGCTCCGCCACCCGTCCCGCTCGCAGTCGCTCCGCGACTACCTCGAGTAGGCCGGTGATCCGCTACGCGCCGGCGGTCCTCCTCGGGAGGGCCGCCCGGTTCGCCGCGCGGGTCCGGAAGCCCGGCGGGGGATCCGCCGTGCCCGGACTCGTGGTGAACCGCGTCGCGCCGGGGTTCCTGCCCGCGGTGCTCGACGGGTTCCGGGACGGCCTCGTGGTCGTCACGGGATCGGCGGGCAAGTCGACCACGACCAAGATGCTGGTCGCGGTCCTCCGCGCGCACGGGCTCCGGGTCTTCACCAATCCCTCGACGGCCAACATCGCGCAGGGGCTGACGTCCGCGCTGCTGGAACGGGCCGACCTCCGCGGACGGATCGACGCCGACATCGCCGTCCTCGAGATGGACGAGGGTCACGGCGCGCGCCTCGCGCCCCGGATGCACCCCCGCGTCGTCCTTCTGACGAACGTCGTGGTCGACCAGATCGACCGCTTCTTCGATCCGGCGATGGTCGCCCGGATGCTCGGCACCATCGCCTCCCGCGCGACCGGTCCCGTCGTGCTGAACGCCGACGACCGCCACGTCGCCGACCTCGCGACCACCCTTCCCGACGAGCGGATCCGCTGGTACGGCGTCTCCTCCTCCGTCCGCGAGTCCGCGTCCGGTGGCCTGGGCTACGCCGCGGAGGCGGAGGCCGGAGCCGACCGCGCCACCACCGTCGTCGAGAGCACGACGGGAGCGGCCGCGCGCATCGTCAGCGACGGCGACCCGCTCGAGGTCCGGCTCCCCGCACGGGGCGTCCACTACGCGGTCGACGCCGCGGCCGCCGTCTCCACGGCCCGCGCCGTACTCGCCGAGCGTTTCGACCCGGCTCTCGCCGCCTCCGCGCTCTCGAGCATCGACCCCGTCTTCGGGCGGGGCGAGATCGTCACGGTGCGCGGCCAGGAGGTCGAGTTCGTCCTGGTCCAGAACCCGGCGAGCTACCGTCTGAACATCGCGGAGATCCCCGAGGGGACCGATCAGATCATGCTGGCGATCGGCTCCGACGTCCGAGACCCCTCCTACTTCTGGCCCGTGGACACCTCCGTGCTCGGGCATGTCAGGGTCGTCTCGGGGTCGAAGGCGCACGAGGCGGCGCTGCACCTGCGCTACGACGGCGTGCGCGTCGATTCCGTCGACGAGGACCTGGGTCGCGCGCTCGACGCGTTCCTCGCTCTGCCGACCCCCGCCTCCGGCCGGAAGACCATCGTCTTCTCGGCCGATTCGATGCGCCGCACGCGTGCGCACCTGCAGCTCGTCACCAACCGCGAGGAGACCGCGTGACCACCCTCCGCATCGCCGTGCTCTCTCCCGATGTCCTGGACAGCAACGGCGACGCGGCGAACGCCCGGGTCCTCGCGGCTCGGGCGCGCTGGTCGGGCGTCGAGGCGGAGGTCGTGCCGCTGGCGACCGCCTCCGACGCCGAGGTCCGTCCGGACGTCCTGGTCGCCGGAACCGGAGCGGACGAGGACCTCCCGGGCGTCCTGGCGCTCCTCCACCAGATCGCGCCGACGCTGCGCGCCTGGGTCGATCGGGGCACCCAGGTGATCGCTGTCGGAGCCGGTTGGGAGATGCTGGCCGGCGCGATCAGCACGGCCGCGGGCGGTGCCCGGGGGATCGGACTGTTCCCCGGCGACTCGGTCACGGGTGAGCGCGCGACCGACGACCTCGTCGTCGAGACTCCGGGCGGCGTCCTCGTCGGCTTCGAGAACCACGAGCGCCGGATGACCGGGGTCGCGCCCGAGCATGCGCTCGGCCGAGTGCTGCACGGCACCGGCGACGGTGCCGGCCACGAGGGCTACGCAGTGGGGGGCCTTCTCGGCACGCACCTGCACGGCCCCGTCCTCGCGAAGAACCCCTCGCTCGCGGATGCGATCCTGCGGCGCGCCCTCGGCGACGCCTACTCCCCGTCGGACGAGCGGTTCCGCCTGGTCGATGAAACGGCACGAGCCGCTCGCGAAGTGATCGCGAAGCGGCTCGGTGTCGGTCGGTAGGGCGCTGACGCGCCGTCCGGGCTGATCGGGGACGCGCTAGGGGCGCTGCTCCTCGAAGAGCCGGGCGGACTCGTCGTGCCAGCTCTGGGCGATGCTGGAGAGCTTCTCCTGGTACTTCTTCCCGTGGTGTGCGCAGAACAGCAGCTCTCCGTTGTTCACGATCACTCGGATGTACGCCTGCGCACCGCAGCTGTCGCAGCGGTCGGCGGCGGAGAGCTGGTGGGCACCGGCGAGCTCGTCCACGCCGTTCTGGGTTGCTGTGGTCGACATGACTTGGCCTCCTGCACTCGGTCTTCGATCTCTGCTTAGTGGAACCCATCCAAGCACGCGATTGTTTCCGCACGGAGTCGATCGGTCGGCATTTCGCTCTGCGCGTAGGGGCCCCGCGCCGAGCGGCCATCGTGCTGTCGCCGAGTGCCGCGCCACCGCGGCCGGAGCGGTTCCCGAAAGTAGACTGGGCGGATGGCCTCCACCGACTACAACGCCCGTCACCTCTCCGTCCTCGAGGGTCTCGAGGCGGTCCGGAAGCGGCCCGGCATGTACATCGGGTCGACCGACTCGCGCGGCCTCATGCACTGCCTCTGGGAGGTCATCGACAACTCCGTCGACGAAGCGCTGGCCGGGCACGGGACCGAGATCAGCGTGCTCCTGCACGCCGACGGCAGCGTCGAGGTGCGCGACCGCGCCCGCGGGATCCCGGTGGACATCGAGCCGAAGACGGGGCTCTCCGGAGTCGAGGTCGTGTTCACGAAGCTGCACGCGGGCGGCAAGTTCGGCTCGGGGTCCTACGCGGCGTCCGGCGGTCTGCACGGCGTCGGCGCCTCCGTGGTCAATGCGCTCTCGGAGCGCCTGGACGTCGAGGTCGACCGCAACGGCCGCACCTACCGGATGTCGTTCCACCGGGGGGAGCCCGGTCGCTTCGCGGACGGGGGCGAGCCCACGCCCGACGCTCCGTTCACGCCGTTCGAGAACGGGTCGGAGCTGACCGTCGTCGGCAAGGTCGCCAAGGGCGTCACCGGCACGCGCGTGCGCTACTGGGCCGACCGGCAGATCTTCACGAAGGGCGCGTCGTTCCAGACGGACGACCTCGTGACGCGCGCCCGGCAGACCGCGTTCCTCGTCCCCGGCCTGACGATCGACATCGTCGACGACCGCGCGGACGAGCGCCGCGCCGAGATGTTCCGCTACGACGGCGGCATCTCGGAGTTCGTCGAGTTCCTCGCCCCCGACGCGCCCGTGACCGAGGTGCTGCGCCTCACCGGCTCGGGCACCTTCACCGAGACCGTGCCGGTGCTGACCCCCGGCGGCGCGATGGTGCCCACCGAGGTGGAGCGCACCTGCGAGGTCGACATCGCCCTGCGCTGGGGAACCGGCTACGAGACGGTGATGCGCAGCTTCGTGAACATCATCTCGACGCCCAAGGGCGGCACGCACCAGACCGGCTTCGAGCAGGGCCTGCTGAAGCTGCTCCGCTCGCAGGTGGAGGCGAACGCCCGCCGCCTCAAGGTCGGCTCGGACAAGCTCGAGAAGGACGACGTGCTCGCCGGGCTCAGCGCCGTGCTGACGGTGCGGCTCCCGGAGCCGCAGTTCGAGGGCCAGACGAAGGAGGTGCTGGGCACGCCCGCGGTGCGCGCGATCGTCGCCTCCACCATCGCCTCGACGCTGGGCGCTGTGTTCTCCTCGACGCGCCGCGAGGACAAGGCGCAGACCTCGCAGCTCCTCGAGAAGGTCGTCGCCGAGATGAAGTCGCGGATCTCGGCCCGCGCGCACAAGGAGACGCAGCGCCGCAAGAACGCGCTGGAGTCCTCCTCTCTGCCGGCGAAGCTGGTCGACTGCCGCAGCAGCGACGTCGAGAACAGCGAGCTCTTCATCGTCGAGGGCGACTCCGCCCTCGGCACCGCCAAGCTCGCCCGCAACAGCGAGTACCAGGCCCTGCTGCCGATCCGCGGGAAGATCCTCAACACGCAGAAGGCGAGCATCGCCGACATGCTCTCGAACGCCGAGTGCGCCTCGATGATCCAGGTGATCGGAGCCGGCTCCGGCCGCTCCTTCGACCTCTCTGCCGCGCGCTACGGGAAGATCATCCTGATGAGCGACGCCGACGTCGACGGCGCCCACATCCGCACCCTGCTGCTCACCCTCTTCTTCCGCTACATGCGGCCGCTCGTCGAGGCGGGGCGCGTCTTCGCCGCCGTGCCTCCGCTGCACCGGCTCGTGGTGATGAACGCGGGGAAGAAGCCGAACGAGACGATCTACACCTACTCCGAGAAGGAGCTGCAGAGCGTGCTCGCGGCCCTCGGCAAGGCGGGCCGCCGCTACCAGGACCCGATCCAGCGCTACAAGGGGCTCGGCGAGATGGACGCGGACCAGCTGGCCACGACGACCATGGACCGCTCGCGCCGCACCCTCCGCCGGGTGCGGGTCGCCGACGCCGAGAACGCGGGCCGGGTGTTCGAGCTGCTGATGGGCAACGACGTGGCACCCCGCAAGGAGTTCATCGTCCGCGGGTCGGAGTCGCTGTCGCGCGACCGCATCGACGTCTGAGACGCGGGGCTCAGAACACCTCGGGCGCCGCTCCGATCGTCGCGATCGGCGCCGCGAGCGCCACTCCGGAGCCGTCGCGCTTCATCCCCGAGTCGGGCAGCGCGGCGACCGAGCCGTCGGCCTCGAGCGCGTGCGCGGGACCGGGGCCGACCCAGGCCACCCCGAGGGCCGTCTCGCCCTTCAGGAAGCGCTGCGCACGGACTCCGCCGGTGGCCCGGCCCTTGGCGGGGAACTCCGAGAACGGCGAGACCTTCGCACTGCCGGTGTCGGTCCCCGAGAGGGCCCAGCTGTCGACGGCGACCGTCGCCACGACGGCCTCGTCCCGGTCCTCGGCGGCGACGACGGCGAAGTGCACGACGTCGTCGGTCTCGGCGAGCTTCACCCCGGCCATCCCCGCGGCCGTCCTGCCCTGAGGGCGGACGGCGGACGCGGAGAAGCGCAGCAGCTGGGCCTCGCCGGTGACGAAGACCAGCTCGTCCTGCTCCGCCGACGCGGCCGCGCCCACGACCGCGTCCTCGGGCTTCAGGGCGATGAGCTCGATGTCCGGGCGGTTGGGCAGCTCGCCCGGCGCGACGCGCTTGACGACGCCCTGCTGGGTGCCGAGGGCGATCGGCCGCTCGTCGTCGAGAGCGACGAGCGCGAGCACCCGCTCGTCCTTCGCCAGGTGCGGGAGGTAGTCGCTCATCCGCACGCCCGCCCCCAGCTGCACTGAGGAGGAGGGGACGGCGGGAACGTCGACCGGCGAGAAGCGGAGGAGCCGGCCGGCGCTGGTGACCGCGCCGATCTCCGTCCGGCTGGTCGTGTCGAGCACACTGAGCACGGCGTCGTGCTTCGAGCGGCGCGTAGCGCGCTCGGGGTGGGGAGCGGCCTCGGGGTCGCGGTCGACCCGGACCATGCGGCCGGTGGTGCTCAGCAGGACCCGGCAGGGCACGTCCGCGATCTCGAGGACCGCGGAGGCCTTCCGCCCGGTGGTGGCGACGGAGGGGCGCGCCTCGGTGAGCAGGGTGCGCCGCGGGGTCCCGAGGCGCTGGGCGACCTCGTCGAGCTCGTCCGAGACCAGCTCGTCGATCCGGGAGCGGCTGGCGAGGAGGGCCTCGAGCTCGGCGATCTCGGCGAGGAGGGTGTCGCGCTCGGTCTCGAGCTCGATGCGCGAGAACTTCGTGAGACGGCGGAGCTGGAGCTCGAGGATGTAGTCGGCCTGCAGGGTGCTGAGGTCGAAGACCTCGATCAGCCGGGCCCGCGCCGCCGCGGTGTCGTCGCTCCCGCGGATCAGCTGGATGACCTCGTCGATGTCGAGGATCGCGATGAGCAGGCCCTCGACCAGGTGCAGGCGCTCCTGGCGCTTGCGCAGGCGGTAGCGGGTCCGCCGGGTGACGACCTGCACCCGGTGGCCGATGTAGACCTGCAGCAGCTCCTTCAGGCCGAGGGTGCGCGGGCCGCCGTCGACCAGCGCGACGTTGTTGATCGAGAACGCGTCCTCGAGGGGCGTGTAGCGGTAGAGCTGCTCGAGGACGGCCTCCGGGCTGAAGCCGGTCTTGATCCCGATGACGAGCCGGAGGCCGTTGTCGCGGTCGGTGAGGTCGGTGACGTCCGAGATGCCGCTGAGCTTCTTGTTCTGGACGCCGTCCTTGATCTTGTCGATGACCTTCTCGGCGCCGACGAGGTAGGGCAGCTCGGTGACGACCAGGCCGGACTTGCGCGCCGTGATGCTCTCGACCGAGACGCGGGCGCGGGTCTTGAAGCCGCCCCGCCCGGTCGCGTAGGCGTCGCGCACGCCGGCGAGGCCGACGATCGTGCCACCGCTCGGGAAGTCGGGGCCCGGGACGAACGACATCAGGTCGTCCAGGGACGCGTCGGGGTGGGCGATCAGGTGCCGGGCCGCCCCGACCACCTCGACGAGGTTGTGGGGCGCCATGTTCGTCGCCATGCCGACGGCGATGCCGCTGGCGCCGTTGACCAGCAGGTTCGGGAACGCGGAGGGGAGGACCTCGGGCTGGTCGTGCGAGTTGTCGTAGTTCGGGACGAAGTCGACGACGTCCTCGCCGAGGTGCTCGGTCATGGCCGTGGCGGCCGGGGCGAGGCGGGCCTCGGTGTAGCGGGACGCGGCCGGGCCGTCGTCGAGGGAGCCGAAGTTGCCGTGCCCGTCGACGAGGGCGACCCTCATCGTGAACGGCTGGGCGAGGCGCACGAGGGAGTCGTAGATCGAGGCGTCGCCGTGCGGGTGCAGCTTGCCCATCACCTCGCCGACCACGCGGGCCGACTTCACGTGGCCGTGATCGGGCCGCAGCCCCATCTCGCTCATCATGTAGAGGATCCGACGCTGCACCGGCTTGAGGCCGTCGCGGGCGTCGGGCAGGGCCCGCGAGTAGATGACGGAGTACGCGTACTCGAGGAAGGACCCCTCCATCTCGGCCGAGACGTCGACGTCCTCGATGCGCTCGGTGAGCGAGGATCCGGAGGAGGGGGCTGCAGCGTTCATGACTCGATTCGGTGGCGGGCGCGGGACGGCGGCGGGGGACTGCACCGCCCTGCGGCGCCCGGCGGGACGGGCGGAGCGGGGACGGCGCCTCGCGGACGGGACCGGCCCTCCCGTGCACGCGGACGCTCCGCTGCACCGGCCCGGCGGGGACGGCGGCGCTGTGCGAAACTGGGCGCGATGACCCACATGCTACCGCCAGCCCCCGACGGGCGGCGGAGCCTCGCCGACGTCCTGCCGGGCGCCCTCGACGCGCTCCTCGGCCGCCCGGGCCTGTTCGGCTCGCCCCGCGTCGAGCGGATCGTGGTCGTCCTCGTCGACGGACTGGGAGCCGCGAACCTCCGCCAGCGCGCGGGACACTCGCGCACGCTCGCTCCGGCCCTCAACCGCGGCACCACGCTCGTCTCGGGCTTCCCGACGACCACCGCTGCGGCCCTCGCGAGCCTGACGACGGGCCTGCGCCCGGGCGGGCACGGGATGGTCGGCTACCGCGTGCTCGACCGCGCGTCCGACCGCCTGGTCAACCAGCTCTCCGGCTGGGACGAGGGCATGGTGCCCGAGACGTGGCAGCCCCACCCCACGCTCTTCGAGCAGGCCTCGGCCGCCGGTGTCCGGGCCGGAGTGATCGGCCCCGCGCGGTACGCCCGCTCCGGTCTCACTCGGGCGATCCTGCGCGGCGCCGAGTACCACTCCGCCGGCGGCGTCGCCGAGCGCTTCACGGCCGCGCGCGCCCTGCTCGACGAGGGCGGCCGCCAGCTCGTGTACCTCTACGTCCCCGAGCTCGACCAGGCGGCGCACGCGCGCGGCTGGGAGTCGCCGGAGTGGACGGCGGCGCTCGAGCTCCTCGACGGCGAGATCGGCGGAGCGGTCCGCGGGCTCTCCGCCCGGGAGAGCGTGCTGGTCACCGCCGACCACGGCATCGTGGACGTCCCGGCGTCCTCGCACGTGCTCGTCGAGCGGGGACCGCTGCTCGAGGGCGTCCGGCACCTCGGTGGAGAGCCCCGCTGCCTGCAGCTGCACCTCGAGCCGGGCGTGGACCCCGACCAGGTGGCGCGGCGCTGGATCGAGGCGGAAGGCGCGCGCGCCTGGATCGCGACGCGCGACGAGGTGGCCGCGAGCGGCTGGTTCGGCGAGGTCTCGCCGGCGGCGGCCGAGCGGATGGGCGACGTCTTCATCGCGGCACGGAGGACCATCGCGTACTACGCGGCGGACGACTCCTCCGGCCGCTCGATGATCGGGCAGCACGGGTCGCTCACGCCGGAGGAGACGCAGGTTCCGCTCCTGCGCTTCGGCGCGCTGGCCTGAGCCGCGCCCGAGGGCCCGTTTCCGACCGCACGATCCGCCTCGGCGGAGCCGCGCGCCCGCGGAGGGTCAGTCGTCGCTGCGCGCCCCGAAGACGATCTCGTCCCAGCTCGGCATCGACGCCCGTCCCCGGCGGAGGCTCCCGCGCACACCCGACGGCTGCTCGGGGACCGGGGGAGCGGTGCGCGGCGGCTCCGGCGCCTTCTCGACCGGAGGAGCGGCCTCGGCCTCGGGCTCCGGCTCCTCGCGGACGCGGAGACTCGAGGCGTGGTCGCGCTCGCCCCGGCGTCGCCGCAGGGCGTCGAGCAGGTCGGCGGTGTCGTTGAGGTTGCGCTCGCGCTGCTCCGTCGTGCTGGTGACGGGGCGGGGGAGCGTGGAGATCGGCCGCGGGGAATCGGAGAGGGCCGGCTGCGGCTCCGTGTCGGAGGGGCGGACGGCGGCCGGACGGGCGTGCGGCATCGCGGCGGGGCGGCCGGCCGTGGGGTGGTCGGCCCGGGCGGAGCGGGTCGGCGCCTCCGCGGACTCCGGGTCGAAGCGCGTGGCGAGCTCGTCGACAGCGGCGGGGATGACGGCGCGCAGGCGCGGGATGAGGGTCGGCCGGATCTCGCCCTGCTGCGAGAGCGTGATCGCCTCGGAGGTCAGCGGCGACAGCAGTGCCTTCCGCGGGTCGAAGCGCCATCGGGCGTCGTGGTCGATCTCGTCCGAGCGGAAGAGGAGCTTGACGACCCAGCTCTCTTCCTCCTTCCAGCTCGACCACTGCTCGCCCTCGGCGCCGAGGGACGCGAGGCGGTCGCGGATGACGTCGCCGAACGGCGTGCCCTCCTCGAGGGGATCGGGGTCGGTGGTCGTGTAGACGCGCACGGCGAGAGCCGAGGCGACGATGTGCTCGCGCTCGGCCGTGACGGGTCCCTCGAAGCGCTGGACGTAGCCCAGGTCGGCGCCCGTGAGCTCGGCGACCTCCTCGGCGGAGAGCCCGGAGCGGATGTGCGCCTGGATCTCGCGGGGGGAGACGCGCTTCTCGCGCGGCGGGAGGGTGTGGACCCGGGGCCGCAGCTGGCTCTGCAGCGTCTCGTCGATGCGGACCGAGAAGCGCTCGCCGCCCTCGGACACGAGGACGAGCGATCCGCCCTCGACGCCGATCACCTTCAGTTCCATCATCGTGGGGACCCTCCTTCTGGACGCGGACCGGGCAAGGATGCCACGCGCCCGGGCGATCGGCCGGGAATACCCCGGGCGGGTCGAAAGTTGGTGCGGAAGGAGGCGGGGCGAGCGGGTGTCAAGAGCCGTTCGAGGTGGTTTGCGAATCGATGCGTCGTGATGCACACTGACCCCGCCGATTTGTTGAACAGCAGAAATAAGAAGTGGATGGGAATGGCTACGGACTACGACGCCCCCCGCAAGACCGATGACGACTCCGAGTCGATCGAGGCCCTGAAGGAGCGAGTCCCCGACAAGATGTCCGGAGTCGTCGACGTCGATGACGCCGACAACCCGGGCGGATTCGAACTGCCCGGTGCCGATCTGTCCGACCTCGATCTGGACGTCGTGGTCCTTCCGCCCCAGGCGGACGAGTTCACGTGCGTGAGCTGCTTCCTCGTGAAGCACCGCTCGCAGATCGACCACGAGGAGAAGCTCGGACCGATCTGCCTGGAGTGCGCCGCTTAAGCGCCTCCCGGCCCCGAAGGACGACCGCTCCGTCGCCGTGATCCCCGGATCGCGGCGACGATGTCGTCCGGGCGGCGGGTCGAGACCAGCCAGTACGGCGTCGGGTCGGCCGGATCCTCGATCGGGACCCGCACCACGTCCTTCACCCAGCCGCGGATGACCAGGTAGGCCCGCGCGTCCAGGCGCGTCCCCCGCTCGGCGAACGCCTGGTCCCCCGTGTAGGAGGACGGCTCGCCCACGAGGTCGAGCGGGATGTGAGCGCGGCCGGCGCGCAGCTCCCCCTCCGCCACCTCGATCACGGGGGAGAGGGCGAGCAGCGACAGCACGCAGCCCGCGTACAGCACGACCGCGACGATCACCCCCACCGCGAAGTCGATGGGCGCGAACACCAGGATGCTGGCGGGGATCACGAGGGCGGTGGCGACGAAGAGCCAGGGCGCGGGCCACAGCCTCTCTCGGTAGGACGGCATGACCCTATTGGATCAGACGTTTGGTCTACCCTCGTCACGTGCCTGCAACCGTCGACGTCCCGATCACCGCGGACCGGCTCCCCTCCTACGCCCGTCCGGGCGACGCGGGAGCCGATCTCCACTCGACGGAGGACGTGGTGCTCGCTCCTGGCGAGCGCGCCTCCGTCGGCACCGGAGTGGCCGTCGCCCTCCCGGACGGCCACGCCGGCTTCGTCGTCCCCCGCAGCGGGCTCGCCTTCGCGCACGGCATCACCGTCGTCAACGCCCCCGGCACGATCGACGCGGGCTACCGCGGCGAGATCCGGGTGGCGCTGCTGAACACCGACAGCCGCGAGACGTACCGCGTCTCGGCGGGGGACCGGATCGCGCAGCTCGTGATCGTCCCCGTCGTCCAGGCGAGGTTCACGGCCGTCGACGAGCTTCCCGAGTCGGTCCGCGGTACGGGCGGCTTCGGATCCACCGGGTACGCCGCCGGCGCCCAGGAGACCAGAATCCACGAGGAGAGCGCATGAGCGACATCCAGCCCACGGCCGGCGAGGCCGCCGAGCCGGTCCAGCAGGACTACGAGAAGTCGGCGCCGGAGGACCGCGCGGAGGCCGGGCCCCTGGACGAGCGCGAGGCCAACCCGGTCCGCCCCTACATCGACCTCGGCGGAGTGAAGGTGCTTCCCCGCGAGGGCATGCACATCCGCCTCGAGGTCGAGGAGGGGACCAAGCGCGTCATCGCCGTCGGCCTCGACTACGCCGGATCGACGCTGCAGGTGCAGCCCTTCTCCGCGCCGCGCTCCTCGGGGCTCTGGCACGAGATCCGCGGACAGATCGCCGAGCAGATCGGCCGTCAGGGCGGATCGACGACGGAGCGCGACGGCGTCTTCGGTCCGGAACTCGTCGCCGAGCTCCCGATCGCCGGCGGCCAGACCCGCGTCGCCCGGTTCGTCGGCGTCGACGGTCCGCGCTGGTTCCTCCGCGGCGTGATCGCCGGAGCCGGAGCCGTCGACGAGGAGGCCGCGGCCTCGGTCGAGGAGCTCTTCCGCAGCATCGTCGTGGTCCGCGGCAGCGGCCCGATGCCTCCGCGCGACCTGATCCCGCTGAAGGTGCCCACCGGCAGCCAGACCCAGCAGAGCGCGAGCTGACCGGCATGGAGCCGGTGCGGCCCGAGGACCCGGCCCGCCCGGAGGAGCCGGTCCGGCCCGAGGTGGGCGACGCGATCGCGCAGGCCGCCCGCCGCTCGGGCCTCGGCGCGGTCGCCGACGGCGAGCCGTTCGACGGGAAGGCGCTGCTGCGCACGATGGGCGGCGTCCGCGGGATCCTCGAGGCCGTCGTGCCCGGCATCGCCTTCGTCCTGCTCTACACGGTCACCTCGGAGCTGGTGCTCTCACTGGTCGCGTCCGTCGGGCTCGCCGTGGCGTTCACCGTGGCGCGGGTGCTCGGCCGGACACCCGTGATCCAGGCCGTCGGCGGACTGCTCGCCGTGGTGGTCTCGGCCGCGTTGGCGCTGTTCACCGGGCGGGGTGTCGACAACTTCGCCCTGGGGCTGCTCACCAACCTCGTCTACGGGCTCGTCTTCCTGATCTCCGTCCTCGTGCGCTGGCCCCTGATCGGCGTCGCCGCCGGCTTCCTGATGGGGGACGGCACCTCCTGGCGGTCCGATCGGCGCAAGCGCCGCCTCTTCGGGGCCCTGACCCTCGCGTGGGCGGGGCTCTTCCTCCTGCGCCTGGCCGTGCAGTACCCGCTGTTCCTCGCCGAGGACACCACGGCGCTGGGCATCTGGAAGCTGGCTCTGGGCCTGCCCCTGTACGCGCCGCTGCTGGTGCTCACCGTGCTCGCCGTCCGGGCCGAGTACCGCGGGGCCGGCGAGCGCGCCGATGCGGGCGATGCTCCGGATCGGGCATAGAATTGTCTCGACGTCGAGATAAATAGCGCTCGCCTCCCCGCACCGTCGCGGCGAGGTCGACCGGGCGCCTCGGCGTCGAGGAGTTAGGTCCTCCTTGGTGGCAGGCCGCTGTGCGCGGTCGTCAAGATGAGGACGGAGAGCGGCTCCGCCCGTCGGCGGAAGCTGCAGTCAGCGAAGGAGAGGGCGACGTGTCCGCGGTAGACAGCTTTGGATCGAAAGACACCTTGAAGGTCGGCTCGACCGACTACGAGGTGTTCCGCATCGACCGGGTCCCCGGTCACGAGAAGCTCCCGTTCAGCCTCAAGGTGCTGCTCGAGAACCTCCTCCGCACGGAGGACGGCGCGAACATCACCGCCGACCACATCCGCGCCCTCGGCGAGTGGGTCCCGGAGTCGGAGCCCGACACCGAGATCCAGTTCACGCCGGCCCGCGTGGTCATGCAGGACTTCACCGGCGTGCCCTGCATCGTCGACCTCGCCACCATGCGCGAGGCCGTCGCGGCCCTGGGCGGCGACGCGAACCGGATCAACCCGCTCGCGCCCGCCGAGATGGTCATCGACCACTCCGTCATCGCCGACCTCTTCGGCACCGAGGACGCGCTCGAGCGCAACGTCGAGCTCGAGTACGAGCGCAACGGCGAGCGGTACCAGTTCCTCCGCTGGGGCCAGACCGCCTTCGACGACTTCAAGGTCGTCCCGCCCGGAACCGGCATCGTGCACCAGGTCAACATCGAGTACCTGGCCCGCGTCACCATGACCCGCGAGGTGGGCGGCGCGCTGCGCGCCTACCCCGACACCTGCGTCGGCACCGACTCGCACACGACGATGGTCAACGGCCTCGGCGTGCTCGGCTGGGGCGTCGGCGGCATCGAGGCCGAGGCCGCGATGCTCGGCCAGCCCGTCTCGATGCTCATCCCGAAGGTCGTCGGCTTCAAGCTCACCGGCTCGATCCCGACCGGCGTGACCGCGACGGACGTCGTGCTCACCATCACGCAGATGCTGCGCAAGCACGGCGTGGTCGGCAAGTTCGTCGAGTTCTACGGGGCCGGCGTCGCCGCGGTGCCGCTCGCGAACCGCGCCACCATCGGCAACATGAGCCCCGAGTTCGGCTCCACCGCCGCGATGTTCCCCATCGACGACGTGACCCTCGACTACCTGCGCCTCACCGGCCGCAGCGACGAGCAGATCGCCCTCGTCGAGCAGTACTCCAAGCTGCAGAAGCTCTGGCACGACCCCGCGGTCGAGCCGGTCTTCAGCGAGTACCTCGAGCTCGATCTCGGCACGGTCGTCCCCTCGATCGCCGGCCCGAAGCGCCCGCAGGACCGGATCGAGCTCTCGTCCGCCAAGACGCAGTTCGAGTCGGACCTGACCAACTACGCGGACGTCTCGCACGACATCGTCGACCTGACCATCGCGGAGTCGTTCCCCGCCTCCGACCCCGGAGAGCTGCAGCCGCAGGACGAGCACAGCAGCCACGAGCACACCCACCGCTCGCACGCGCCGTCGACCGCCTCCAAGCCGACCACGGTCGAGCTCGGCGAGGGCGGGACCTTCACCATCGACCACGGCGCCGTCGCGATCGCGGCGATCACCTCGTGCACCAACACGTCGAACCCCTCCGTCATGCTCGCTGCCGGCCTGCTGGCCCGCAACGCGGCGCAGAAGGGCCTGAAGGCCAAGCCGTGGGTCAAGACCACGCTGGCGCCCGGGTCGAAGGTCGTCACCGACTACTACGAGAAGGCCGGCCTGACCGAGTCGCTCGAGGCGCTGGGCTTCTACACCGTCGGCTACGGCTGCACGACCTGCATCGGCAACTCCGGCCCGCTGCTCGAGGAGATCTCGGCCGCGGTGCAGGACAACGACCTCGCCGTGACCGCCGTGCTCTCGGGCAACCGCAACTTCGAGGGCCGCATCAACCCGGACGTGAAGATGAACTACCTGGCGAGCCCCCCGCTCGTCATCGCGTACGCGCTCGCCGGCTCGATGAACTTCGACTTCGAGGTCGACGCGCTCGGCACCGACTCCGACGGCAACGACGTGTTCCTCAAGGACATCTGGCCCGACGCGGCCGAGGTGCAGGCGACCATCGACTCGTCGATCGACAAGTCGATGTTCGACACGCAGTACGCGGGCGTGTTCGACGGCGACGAGCGCTGGCGCGCGCTGCAGACCCCCGAGGGCTCGATCTTCGAGTGGGACGAGTCGTCGACCTACGTGCGGAAGCCCCCGTACTTCGACGGCATGACGATGGAGACGACCCCGGTCACCGACATCGCCGGTGCGCGCGTGCTCGCCAAGCTCGGCGACTCCGTCACGACCGACCACATCAGCCCCGCCGGCTCGATCAAGGCCGACAGCCCCGCCGGCCGCTACCTCGACGAGCACGGCATCGACCGCAAGGACTACAACTCCTACGGCTCGCGCCGCGGCAACCACGAGGTGATGATCCGCGGCACGTTCGCGAACATCCGCCTGCGCAACCAGCTGCTCGACGGCGTGGAGGGCGGCTACACCCGCGACTTCACGCAGCCGGACGCCCCGCAGTCCTTCATCTACGACGCGTCGCAGAACTACCAGGCCGAGGGCACCCCGCTCGTCATCCTGGGCGGCAAGGAGTACGGCTCCGGCTCGTCGCGCGACTGGGCGGCCAAGGGCACGAGCCTGCTGGGCGTCAAGGCGGTCATCGTCGAGAGCTTCGAGCGGATCCACCGCTCGAACCTCATCGGCATGGGCGTCGTCCCGCTGCAGTTCCCCGCGGGCGAGAGCTGGGAGTCGCTGGGCCTGGACGGCACCGAGTCGATCAGCATCTCGGGCATCGAGGAGCTGAACGAGGGCGTGACCCCCAAGACGGTGCACGTCGTCGCGGAGCCGACCGAGCACTCGGCCGAGGGCAGGCAGACCGTCGAGTTCGACGCGGTCGTCCGCATCGACACCCCCGGTGAGGCGGACTACTACCGCAACGGCGGCATCCTGCAGTACGTGCTGCGCTCGCTCGTCTAGATCGGCCGCAGAACGTGTGCGCCTTCCCTCCGGGGGAGGCGCACACGCGTTCCCGGGGGCCCCGTGCGTAGACTCGGAAGACGTCCTCACCTCGCTCACGACCCCGGAAGGCGGCGCGCATGGCTGTTCTCGAGACCATCGGCGGTCCTCGCGATCTCGATCGCCTGACCGCGGCCGAGCTCGAGACGCTGGCGCAGGAGATCCGCGACTTCCTCGTGCGCGAGGTCTCGAAGACCGGCGGCCACCTGGGCCCGAACCTCGGCGTCGTCGAGACGACCATCGCGATCCACCGGGTCTTCGACTCGCCGCACGACGCGATCGTGTTCGACACCGGCCACCAGTCCTACGTCCACAAGCTGCTCACCGGCCGCCAGGACTTCTCGAAGCTCCGGCAGCGCGGCGGCCTCGCCGGCTATCCGCAGCGGCGGGAGTCGCCGCACGACATCGTCGAGAGCTCGCACGCCTCCAGCTCGCTGTCCTGGGCGGACGGCATCTCCCGCGCCTTCACGATGACCGGCCAGACCGACCGCCACGTCGTCGCGGTCGTGGGCGACGGCGCCCTCACCGGCGGCATGACCTGGGAGGCGCTGAACAACATCAGCGACGACAACTCCCGCGGCCTGGTCATCGTGGTCAACGACAACGGGCGCTCCTACGCCCCGACCATCGGCGGCATGGCCCGCTTCCTCAACGGCGTCCGCACGCGGCCGACCTACCGCACGATGCACCGCGGCTCCCGGGCCGTCTCCGAGCGGCTGGGCGGCCCCGCCGCCGCCGTCTACCGCGGGGTCCGCGGCGGTCTCCACGGCTTCCTCAGCCGCTTCATCAACAACGAGGCGCTCTACTCCAATCTCGACATCAAGTACCTGGGTCCGATCGACGGGCACGATCTCACCGCGATGGAGGAGGCACTCCAGCAGGCGAAGGACTACGGCACGCCGGTCATCGTCCACGCGATCACCCAGAAGGGCAAGGGCTTCGGCCCGGCCGTGCACGACCTCGCCGACCAGTTCCACGCCGTCGGGCAGATCGACCCCGAGACCGGCGAGCCGCTGAGCGCGGCCGGTGCCCGCTCGTGGACGTCGGTGTTCGCCGAGGAGATCGTCACCCTGGCCGACGAGGACCCGACCATCGTCGGCATCACGGCCGCGATGCTCCGGCCCGTCGGTCTCGACCGCCTCGCCGAGAAGTACCCGGAGCGCGTCTTCGACGTCGGCATCGCGGAGCAGCACGCCGTGACCTCGGCCGCCGGTCTCGCCTTCGGCGGGCTGCATCCGGTCGTCGCGCTGTACGCCACCTTCGTGAACCGCGCCTTCGATCAGGTGCTCATGGACGTCGCGCTGCACCGCGCGGGCGTCACCTTCGTGCTGGACCGCGCCGGGGTCACCGGGCCCGACGGTCCGAGCCACCACGGCATGTGGGATCTGGCGATCCTCCAGGTCGTCCCGAATATCCGCCTCGCCGCTCCGCGGGACTCCGTGCGCCTGCGCGAGGAGCTGCGCGAGGCCGTCGGCGTCACCGACGCGCCGACCGTGGTGCGCTTCTCGAAGGGGAGCGTCGGCGACGAGATCGACGCCGTCGAGCGCCTCGGCGACGGGGTCGACGTGCTCGCCCGCGCCGAGCGCAAGGACGTGCTCCTCGTCACGGTCGGGCCGATGGCCGAGATGGGCCTCGAGGTCGCCCAGCGGCTCGCGGCGCAGGGCATCGGCGCCACCGTCGTCGACCCCCGCTGGGTCGTGCCCGTGCCCACCAGCATCATCGAGCTCGCCCGCGAGCACCGCATCGTCGTCTCGATCGAGGACGGGGTGCGCGTGGGCGGGATCGGCACGCGCATCCGCCAGGACCTGCGCGAGGCCGGCGTGGACACCGCGGTGACCGAGCTCGGGCTGCCCGATCAGTTCCTCGACCACGCCAAGCGCGAGGAGATCCTCGAGGACGTCGGGCTCACTCCCCAGCACATCGCCCGCGACGTGGTCGCGCAGGTGCTGGGCAGCAAGATCCCGGTCGCCCGTCCGCTCCAGGACGAGGTCGAGGCCCGGGACGACGCCCGCAGCGACTGATCGGCCGCGGTCGGTGCGCGGGCGGCGGGTGGACCGGGCCCGGTCGCCGGGCGCGCGCGCTGAGGGCGGACGCTGAGGCGGCCGGTCGCGAGCGGTGTGCAGTCCCGGGTGTCCTCTGAAGGCGCGTGTGCGATCTGCAGGGGTTTGTGCCGCCCGCAGGGGATTGGTCCCGTCCGCAAGGGACCGTGCCGTCTGCAGGGGACCGTCTCTTCTGCTCGAGTCTGTGCCGTCTGCAGGGGTCTGTGCCGTTTGCAGGCGGCCGTCTCGTTTGCAGGTGCGATCTGCAGGCGTTCCGGGCCGCAAGGGCGCTTCTGCCGCGCGAACCGATCGCTACAGGGTCGATCCCCTGCATACCGAACGTTCCCCTGCAGATCGCACGGCGGCCTGCACACGGCACGTTCGCCTGCAGATCGCACGTGTCCCTGCAGACGGAACGGTCCCCTGCAGATCGAGGGGGCGGCACGAGCGGGCGGGCGGCGATAGGGGCGGACGCGGAGAGGGGGACGCGGACTGCGGGTCGGCGTCCCCACTCCGCGTCAGTCGACGCCGCGGATCGCGGGGTGGTGGAACGTGTCCCCGAACGCCCGCTCGCTCGCACCGACGCGGTCGAGGTAGGGCGTGAGCCCGCCCATCTGGAACGGGTAGCCCGCGCCGAGGATCAGGCAGAGGTCGATGTCCTCGGCAGCGTGGACGACGTCGTCGTCCAGCATCCGCTTGACCTCGTCCGCGAGACCCGTCTCGACGCGCAGCCGCAGTTGCTCGGCCGTCATCGGCTCCGTTCCGCCGGCGACGATGGCGACCGCGCGCTTGTCGACGCCCTTCACCCGCCCCTTCGCGTCGCGCTCGAAGACGTGGCCGAGCTCGGCGAGGCGGTGCAGGTTGGGGCTGTCGAAGAAGCGGTCCGGGAACGCGGCGTGGTGGGTGTCGAGCACGTGCGCGCCGACCTTGAGGCCCACCAGCTCGAGCAGCTCGAACGGGGTCATCGGCAGGCCGAACGGAGCCAGCGACTGCTCGACGACCTCGAAGGGAGTGCCCGTGTCGACCGCGTGCATCGCCTCGCCCAGGACCTTCGCCAGCACGCGGTTCACCACGAAGCCCGGGGTGTCGCGCGTGATGACGGCGTTCTTCCTGAGCTTCGCGGCGGTGACCATCGCGGTCGAGAGCGTCTCGTCGTCGGTGTGCGGCGTCCGGACCACCTCGATCAGCGGCATGACGGCGACCGGGTTGAAGAAGTGGAACCCCACGAGGCGCTCCGGGTGCTGCAGCCGCTCGCCGATGCGCTCGACCGAGAGCGACGAGGTGTTGGTCGCGAGGACCGCTGTGGGCGAGACGTAGCGCTCGATGTCGGCGAACACCTCCTGCTTCACCGACAGCTCCTCGAAGACGGCCTCGATCACCCAGTCGGCGTCGGCGAAGTCGGAGCGGTCGGTCGTGCCGGTGATCAGCGCGCGGAGGCGGTTCGCGTCGTCGGGGGAGACGCGTCCCTTCGCCAGCAGCGCGTCGATCTCGGCGCGGATGCCCGCGACGCCCTTGTCGACCCGCTCCTGGTCGAGGTCGGTGATGACCACCGGCACCTGGAGTCGGCGGAGGAAGAGCAGCGCGAACTGCGAGGCCATGAGGCCCGCGCCGACGACCCCGACCTTGGTGACGGGCTTGGCCAGCGCCTTGTCGGGTGCTCCCGCGGGGCGCTTGGCCCGCTTCTGCACCAGATCGAACGCGTAGATGCTCGCGCGGAACTGATCGCCCGAGATCAGATCGGCCAGCGCCTCGTCCTCGGCGGCGAAGCCCTCGTCGCGGGTGGTGTTCTTCGCGGCCTTGAGCAGATCCAGCGCTCTGTACGGCGACGCCGCGACCGTGCCGATCCGCGACTCCAGCTGCTTGCGCGCGATCGAGATCGCGACGTCCCACTTGACCAGCCGCTCCAGCTTGCCGGGCGCGTTCGGCCGCTCCACCTTCACGGAGCCGCCGATCACGCCGTCGGCCCAGCGGAGGGAGTCCTCGAGGAAGGCGGCGGGCGGGAAGATCGCGTCGGCGATGCCGAGGTCGAACACCTCCTGGCCCTTGAGGGTGCGGTTGTTCTTCAGCGGGTTCTCGACGACGACCTTAAGAGCGTTCTCGATGCCGATCAAATTCGGCAGCAGCCACGCGCCGCCCCAGCCGGGGATGATGCCGAGGAAGACCTCGGGGAGCCCGAGCGCGGGGATGGAGGAGTCGACGGTGCGGTAGTCGGCGTTCAGGCCGATCTCGGTGCCGCCGCCCAGGGCGAGGCCGTTGATGAAGGCGAACGACGGCACTCCCAGCTCGGCCAGCATCCCCAGCGTGCGGTGGCCCAGGCGCGCCAGCTGACGGCCGAGCACACGGCTGGGGATGGCCCCGACCTTGCTGAGGTCCGCTCCCGCGGCGAGGATGAACGGCTTGCCGGTGATGCCGACCGCCTGGATCTCGCCGCGCGAGGCGCGCTCCTTCTGCGCCAGGAGGACGTCCGCCAGCTCGAAGAGCGACGCCGGCCCGAAGGTGTTGGGGCGGGTGTGGTCGCGGTCGTTGTCGAGCGTGATCAGGGCGAGCGTGCGGCCGCTGGGCAGCGGCACGTCGCGGACGTAGGAGTGGGTGACGACCTCGCCCTCGGCGAGGTCCACGAGGTTCTCGAATCCGTCGAGCATGGGTCAGCGTCCCTTCCGTCGTCCGCGCTTGCCGTCGTAGTGGGGGTTCTCCCAGATCACCGTGCCGCCCTGGCCGAGGCCGACGCAGAGGGCCGTCACTCCGTAGCGCACCTCGGGGTGCGACTCGAACTGCCGAGCCAGCTGGATCATCAGCCGGACCCCGGAGGAGGCGAGCGGGTGCCCGATCGCGATCGCTCCGCCGTACTCGTTGACGCGCGGGTCGTCGTCGTCGAGGCCGAAGTGGTCGAGGAAGGAGAGCACCTGCACGGCGAACGCCTCGTTGAGCTCGAAGAGCCCGATGTCCTCGATGCCCAGGCCCGCCTTGCGCAGGGCCTTCTCGGTGGAGGGGACCGGGCCGAGCCCCATGATCTCGGGCTCGACGCCGGCGTACGCGAAGCTCACCATCCGCATCTTCGCGGACAGGCCCAGCTCCCGCGCGGCCTCGGCGCTGGCCAGGAGCGACACCGTCGCTCCGTCGTTGAGACCGGAGGAGTTGCCCGCGGTCACCCGGCCGTGGGGGCGGAACGGGGTGCGCAGGCCCGCGAGGCCCTCGAGGGTCGTCTCGGGGCGCGGCGCCTCATCGGCGGTCGCGAGCCCCCAGCCCGCGGCGCTGCGCGTGGCGACGGGGACGAGGTCCGGCTGGATGTCCCCGGCGGCGTACGCGGCGGCGAGCTTCTGCTGGCTCCGCAGGGCGTAGTGGTCGGCGCGCTCCTTCGTCAGGTGCGGGAACCGGTCGTGGATCCGCTCGGCCGTGCGGCCCATGTTGAGCGCGTCCTCGCCGACGAGGCGCTCGGAGAGGAAGCGCGGGTTCGGATCGGCGCCGAAGCCCATCGGGTGCCGGCCCATGTGCTCCACGCCGCCGGCGAGGACCACGTCGTAGGCGCCGAACGCGATGCCGCCCGCGGTCGCGGTGACCGAGGTCATCGCTCCGGCGCACATGCGGTCGACGGCGAAACCGGGCACCGACTTCGGCAGCCCGGCGAGCAGCGCCGCCGTGCGGCCGAGGGTCAGGCCCTGGTCGCCCTGCTGGGTGGTGGCGGCGATCGCCACCTCGTCCACCCGCTCCTTCGGCAGCGCGCCGTTGCGCTCCAGCAGACCGATCATCGCCTTGACGACGAGGTCGTCGGCTCGGGTCTGCCAGTACATGCCCTTCTCGCCGGCACGCCCGAACGGAGTACGGACTCCGTCGACGAACACGACTTCGGATCTCTCGGCCACAATGCCTCCCAGGAACTCACGGTCGCCGACGATCGTAGGAACCGGCACCGCGCGGCCGGAATCCTTTGCCGCTTCCTACGAAGGGGTTTCGGTGCCCTCGGCCGCCGCTTGGGCCGCTTCGACAAACGCGGTGGCGATCGAGCCCGATGTGGCCTCGACCTGCCAGGCGCGGGCGCCGGCGCGGGTGAGCTCGGCGGCGACCGAGTCACCGGTCAGCGGCTCGGGTGGGTTCCAGGCCACCCGGCGCAGCAGCTCCGGCGTGAGCAGGTTCTCGACCGGGAGCGAGAGCAGCTCGGCGATCTCGGTGACCACGGCGCGTCCCGCCTTCAGGCGAGCGTCGGCGGCCGGGTTGCGATCGCCCCACGCGCGTGGCGGAGGGAGCGTGTCGGCGGCCGGGCGGGTCGGGCTCGGCAGGTCCTCGGTCGTCGTCCCGCGCTCGATCGCGGCCCACCAGCGCTCGACCTCGCCGCGGCTGGCGCGGCCGGTGAAGTCGCGGCGGCCCGAGAGCTGGCCGATGCTGGTCGGGATGTTGCGGGCGACCGCGATGATCGAGGAGTCGGGGATGAGCCGGCCGGGTGCGATGTCGCGCTCGCGGGCGAACGCGTCGCGGGCCAGCCAGAGCTCGCGCGCCACGGCGAGGGGGCGCGGGCCGCGGAGCGAGTGCATGCCGGAGAGGCGGCGCCACGGGTCCGGGGGGACCGCCTTGGGAGCGCGCGCGAGCGTCGCCTCGAACTCCTCGCGGGCGATGCGCGTCTTCCGCGCGGCGATGAGCATCTCCTCCATGCGGTCGCGGAGGTCGACGAGGAGCTCCACGTCCTTCGCGGCGTAGACGAGCCAGCTCTGCGGGAGGGGGCGGGTCGACCAGTCCGCGGCCGAGTGCTCCTTGGCCAGGTGGATGCCGAGGAGGTCCTCGACGACGGCGCCGAGCCCCACCCTGGGCAGTCCGAGGAGCCGGGCGGCGAGCTCGGTGTCGAAGATCCGCACCGGGTCCAGGCCCACCTCGCGCAGGCAGGCGAGATCCTGACTGGCGGCGTGGAGGATCCACTCCTCCTGGCCGATGACCGCCTGCAGGGCGTCCATCCGGCCGATGGCGGGGGGATCGAAGAGGAACGCGCCTGCGCCGCGCCGGTAGACCTGGATCAGGTAGGCGCGCTGCGAGTAGGTGAAGCCGGAGGCGCGCTCGGCGTCGACGGCGACGGGACCCTCGCCGGCGGCGAGGGCGTCGACCGCGGCGAGGAACTCGTCGGGCGTGGAGAGGACACGGTAATCAGTCACGGTTGTTCCGTCGGAAGGCGAGCGGGGTCACACCGTCGCTCGATACGGGCGGGAGACCCGCGAGCATGCACAACAGCTCCCCCCACCCTTCCACGTGAGCGGCGAGCTCCGCATCATCGGGACTCCAGGAGGCGCGGATCTCGATCTGCGCACCGTCCCCCTGAGCGGCCAGCTCGCCGAAGCCGGTGGAGAGCACCTTGGTGGCCGTGCCGGACGCGGCCGAGTAGGAGGCGCCCCGCGCCCCGAGGGCGTCGATGAGCCAGGACCAGGCGACCTCGGCGAGGAACGGATCGGTGCCGATCTCGACCTCGAGCGGAGCCTGCGCGAAGCAGACGACACGGAAGGGGCCGCCCCACTGCTCGGGCTCCTCGGGGTCGTGGAGCAGGATGAAGCGCCCCGTGCCCAGCTCGGAGTCGCGTCCGTGCGCGTGCGGCGCGACGTCGCCCGACAGGGCGAGGGCCCAGGGCGCGAGACCCGACGGCGAGGCGATCTCGGACACGGTGAGCTCGTCGCGCGTGGCAGCGGCGCGGATCGACTCCGTCGCGACCCGGAACTCCTCGGGGAGCTGGGACGACGCTGGGAATTCGGGCACGATCGCAGACTAGGGTTCCGACGCGCCCGGGACGCGGAGGCACGCCGGGTGGGCGGCTCTCAGCGCGTGCGGCTCCACCGGGTGTACACGGCCCCGGAATCGTCGGCGGCCAGCAGCGTGAGGGCGTAGGCGTCGTCGACGACAGCGGTGCCCGTCGCGACCGGGAGGCCCGGGAGGACGACCCGCGGGGAGGTGGTGAGGCACAGCTCGTCCACTCGGCCCGAGGCGAGGAACTGGCCCGAGAGCGAGGCGCCGCCCTCGCAGACGACGCGACGCAGGCCGAGCCCGGCGAGAGCGTCCAGGAGCTCGTCGACGCCGATCCGCTCCGAGGAGGACGGGATCCGGACGACCTCGACGCCGGCGGGGAGCCCCTCCACCGCGCCGCGCGACTCCGGCACCAGCAGCAGGACCCGGGAGCCCTCCTGCAGCTCCAGGCGGTGCCCGGCGAGATCGCCCGAGGCGGAGACGACGGCGAGCGGGACCCGCCGGGGCACGCGGTAGCCCTCGGCGCGGACGCTGGCGGCTCCGACGAGGACGACGTCGGCCTGCTCGCGGATCACTCCGAGGATCGTGCGGTCGACGCGGTTGGTGAGCGTCTCGCTGGTGCCGTCGGAGCCGGTGCTGGAGCCGGTGACGCTCGCGATCATGTTCAGGCGCACGCGCACCGCCCCGTCGGGGCGCCAGGCGTCCGCGACCGCCGCTCGCGCACCGTCCTCACCGATCACGATCGGCGGACCGGGGGGGACGAGCGGTCGGAGGATCATGCGGCCAGGTGCGCGCGGACCTGCCGCTTGGTGCGGCCGAGCAGCGCGGTCATGCCGCGCAGGCGCAGCGGCGAGACCGCCTCCGAGAGGCCGATGGTCTGCGGGAAGTCGTCGGGGACGGCGAGCACCTGCTCGGGGGTGAGCCCGGCCAGGCCCTGCGCCAGGATCGACGCGAAGCCGCGCGTCGTGGGCGCCTCGCGGGGAGCCGTGGCGTGCAGGTGCACGATCCCGCCCTCCACGTCGACGACGATGAAGACGGGCGCCTGGCACTCCTCCACGCGCTCGAAGAGGTCCGGGTGGTCGCGGTAGCGCTCGGGCAGGTCGGGGAGCTCGTTCGAGAACTCGAGCAGGAGCTGCAGGCGCTCCGGCTTCTCGAGGGCGAGGAACTCCTCGCGGATGTCGCGCAGAGCGTCGGGGAGCGTGGTGTCGGTCATCGGTTCCAGTGTCTCATCGGGAGTCGGTCGGAGGGCCCTCACGACGAAGGCCGAGAGCCCCGATCCGGGCCCTCTCGGGGCCTGTCGGCGCTCTCGGCCTTCGTCGTGACGGTCAGCGGGCGGCGGGGGCCTCGCCGGCCTCGGCACCCTGCACGATCGGGACGCGGACGGCGCTGCCCCACTCGGTCCAGGAGCCGTCGTAGTTGCGGACGCCCTCGAAGCCGAGGAGGTGGGTCAGCACGAACCAGGTGTGGGCGGAGCGCTCGCCGATCCGGCAGTAGGCGATGACGGAGTCGCCGTCCTTCAGCCCCGCGCCCTCGCGGTAGACGCCGTTCAGCTCGTCGAGGGGGCGGAAGGTGCCGTCCTCGGCGGCGGCCTTGCCCCAGGGCACGTTCTGCGCGCTCGGGATGTGACCGGCGCGCAGGGCGCCCTCCTCCGGGTAGGCCGGCGCGGTCGTGCGCTGCCCGGTGAACTCCTCCGGGGAGCGGACGTCGATCAGCGGGTTGCCGAAGTGCGCGAGGACGTCGTCCTTGAAGGCGCGGATCTCGGCGTCGCTGCGCTCGACGACCGGGTACTCGGCAGGCTCCGGGGAGGAGGCGTCGGTGGTCGTCGGGCGGCCCTCGGCGAGCCACTTGTCGCGGCCGCCGTCGAGCAGACGGACGTCCTCGTGGCCGAAGAGGGTGAAGACCCAGAGCGCGTAGGCGGCCCACCAGTTGTTCTTGTCTCCGTAGATCACGACGGTGGTGTCGCGGGCGATGCCCTTGCCGCCGACCAGCGCGGCGAACGCGGCGCCGTCGATGTAGTCGCGCTGCACCGGATCGTTGAGGTCGGTGTGCCAGTCGATCTTGACGGAGCCGGGGATGTGGCCGGTCTCGTAGAGCAGGACGTCCTCGTCGGACTCGACGACGACGAGACCGGGAGTGCCGAGGCGCTGCTCGAGCCAGTCGGCGCTGACGAGCCGTTCGGGGTGCGCGTAGGAGGCGAACTTCGGCGACGGATCGGTTTCGACGGACAAGGAGGACCTCCAGGATGGTGCGCGGAGCGCGGGCGTGATTCCACGGCGGGCTACGCTGGAGCCCGCCCTTCAGCGACAGTACGCGTCCGCGGACGACGCCGCACGGAGGGCGCCGTAAGAGTTCGACACAGAACCGCGGCGGGTCCGTTCCCGGTGCGGCCGCCGCCACTGAGCGCACAGGCCCCCGCCGTGTGCAGGATGCGAGACGCGAGTGAGCCCCGACGACGTCCGATCGACGAGCAGCCTGACCGCCCGCTCGCCCCAGATCAGCGGGCACGAGATCGCGTCGACGCTGGTGCCCCCGCGCCAGTTCGAGGGCGCCACCTTCGAGAGCTACCGTCCCGACCCGGAGTACCCCTCGCAGGCCGACGCGGTGGAGGCTCTCCGCGCGTTCGCCGCCGGCGGCGGGTCGAAGGGCGGCGGAGGCGGCTTCCTGGGCTTCGGCCGGAAGAAGGCCCCGGCGGTCAAGCCGGGCGTGTACCTCGACGGCGGCTTCGGCGTCGGCAAGACCCACCTGCTCGCGGCGATCTGGCACGCGGTGCCGGGCCGCACCTACTTCGGGACGTTCATCGAGTACACCGCGCTCGTCGGCGCCCTCGGCTACGCGGCGACCGTCTCGCTCCTCAAGGGCTCGGCGCTGCTGTGCATCGACGAGTTCGAGCTGGACGACCCGGGCGACACGATGCTGATGACCAGGCTCCTCGGCGAGCTCGTCGCCTCCGGGACCCGCATCGCCGCGACCTCGAACACCCCGCCCAACGCGCTGGGCGAGGGGCGCTTCGCCGCAGCGGACTTCCTCCGCGAGATCCAGTCGATGGCCGCCCACTTCGAGACGATGCGGATCGACGGCACCGACTACCGGCGCCGCGACATCGAGGGCCACGCCGTGGTGCGCAGTGACGAGGAGATCGACGCCCTCGTCGCGGCCGCCCCCGTCGGCTCCGTCGTCACCGACGACCCGTTCGCGGACGCCGTGCACCACCTGGGCACCGTGCACCCCTCCCGGTACATCAAGGTGATCGACGGCGTCGACACCATCGTGCTCCGGGGCGTCACCGCTCTGACCGACCAGACCGACGCCCTGCGCCTCGTGGCCTTCATCGACCGGGTCTACGACGCGCAGATCCCGGTCCTCGCCTCCGGGACGCCCCTGGACGAGGTCTTCGGTGGCGACATGCTGAGCGGCGGCTACCGCAAGAAGTACCTGCGCTCGATGTCGCGGCTGATCGCGCTCACGTCGATGGCGCCCCGCTCCTAGGAGCCGATCCTCCGAGGAGCCGGTCCTCCGAGGAGCCGATCCTCCGAGGAGCCGATCCGCTCTCCTCCCGGCGTTCCCGGGGTCGTCGTCGTGCCGTTCGCCAGCGTGCCGTAACGCGCTTTTTACACAGGGGCCTCGGCCGTAACCTCCCCGAAACGCGGTGCCTCACGGGACGAAACCTCGCGCCACCAGACTGTCGGCTACCCGAGGTGACCCGACACCCGCGTGTCTCCAGGCCGTGCTCCGACGCAGCGTCCTCGCTCCGGGCTTTTCTCTGCACACTCACGAGAGGTTCAACAATGGATCAAGGCAATACCGCGTTCCTGCTCATCGCAGCCGCGCTGGTCCTGCTCATGACCCCCGGGCTCGCCTTCTTCTACGGCGGCCTGGTGCGTGCGAAGAGCGTCATCAGCATGATGATGCTCAGCTTCGGAGCCATGGGCCTCATCGGGGTCCTCTGGGTCCTGTACGGCTACGCGATCGCGTTCGGCAACGGCCCGTCCGGCCCCGCCGGCACCGACACCTTCGTCGGCATCGACGGCGTCCTCGGCATCGACACCGCTCAGATCGGCCTGCAGGGCATCTACAACGACGCGCTCGGCGAGCAGACGTCGGCCTACCCGACGCTGGCCTTCGCCGCGTTCCAGGCGACGTTCGCGATCATCACCGTCGCGCTCATCTCCGGCGCCATCGCGGACCGCGCGAAGTTCGGCGCCTGGATGGTCTTCGCCGGCGTCTGGGCCACCGTCGTCTACTTCCCGGTCGCCTCGTGGGTCTTCAACTTCACCCTCGGCGACGACGCCACCGTCGTCGACGGCGGCTGGATCGCCTACAACGTCGGAGCGATCGACTTCGCCGGAGGCACCGCGGTGCACATCAACGCCGGTGCGGCGGCCCTCGCCCTCGCCCTGGTGCTCGGCAAGCGCGTCAACTTCACGAAGGGCGCGCACCAGCCGCACAACCCGCCGTTCGTGCTCCTGGGCGCCGGACTGCTCTGGTTCGGCTGGTTCGGCTTCAACGCCGGCTCCGAGCTCGCCGCCGACGGCATCGCGGCCGTCGCCTTCCTCAACACCATCGCCGCTCCGGCCGCCGCGATCCTCGGCTGGCTCGTCGTCGAGAAGATCAAGGACGGCAAGCCCACCTCCATCGGCGCCGCCTCGGGCGCGGTCGCGGGCCTCGTCGCGATCACCCCGGCCTGCGCCAGCCTGTCGCCGTTCTGGGCGATCGTCCTGGGTGTCATCACCGGTGCCGTCTGCGCCCTGGCGATCGACCTCAAGTACCGCCTCGGCTACGACGACTCGCTCGACGTGGTCGGCGTGCACCTCGTCGGCGGCCTCATCGGAACGCTCTACATCGGCTTCTTCGGCACCGGCGTGGGCCTGTTCCTCACCGGCGACGCGAGCCAGCTCGGCAAGCAGGCCCTCGCGGCCTTCACCGTCCTCGCCTACTCCTTCGTCATGACGCTCCTCATCGGCTGGATCATCCAGAAGACCATGGGCTTCCGCGTGAAGAACGAGGACGAGATCGCCGGCATCGACACGGCCATCCACGGCGAGGCGGGCTACGTCCTGGCGGACTGACCTCGCGCTCCTCGCAGCATCCGACGGGGTGCCGACTCTCCGGAGCCGGCACCCCGTCGGCGCGTCCGCGAGGCACGGGCACTCGGGGCGGCGGGGACCTGATCCGGGCTAGGGTTCCGGGGTGCCCTCCTCGCGCTCGGTCGTGTCCCTGCTCCTCCGACTCCTCGGCCGCGCGGTCGCCCCGCGGCCGGACGCCGGGCCCCGCCCGCAGCGCCCGTACCTGAGCACGACGGCGCCGACGCCGGGCGCGAGCGGAGTGGGCCGCACCGTCGAGGTCGACCCGTCGCGGCTCCGCGGCGTCCGCCTGGGCTACGCGCCCACGCCCGACGGCGACCCGGACCCGGGCGAGGTCGTCTGGACCTGGGTGCCCTACGAGGAGGACGACGGCCGCGGCAAGGACCGCCCGGTGCTCGTGCTCGCGGTCGAGAAGTCGGGGACGGTGCTCGCCGTGCGGCTGAGCTCGAAGGAGCACTCCGACTACCTGGCCGTCGGCACCGGTGGCTGGGACCCGGACGGACGTCCCAGCTGGGTCGACCCGGAGCGCGTGTTCCGCGTGCATCCCGCAGGGATGCGCCGGGAGGGCGCCGCCCTGGATCGTCCCCGGTACGACGCCGTCGCCCGGGTGCTCTCGGCGCGGTACGGCTGGCACTGAGCGCTCGACGCCGCCGAGCCGCCGCGAGAGATCGCCGCTGAGCGCCTCAGGAGGAGATCCCGGCCCGACGGACGAGGGCCGTGCTCCTCGGAGGAGGCGTCAGGCCGGGTCGATCGGCACGAAGCCCGCGTACTTCGCAGCGCGACCGTCCCCGGAGGACGTGCCCGTGAGCCTGCGCTGCACCCAGGGCGCGACGTGCTGCCGGTAGTACTGGACCGTTCCGCCGCGCCGGAGTGCGGTCTCGGGGGCGTCCGGCAGCGCGGGGAGCGGCGTGAGCCCGAGCGCCCGGAGGACCCGGTCGGCCACCCGCCGGTGCCCCCGCGGGCCGAGGTGCAGGCGGTCCTCCGACCACAGCGCCGGGTCGGCGAAGGCCGGGTCGTGCCAGTTGTCGGCCACCACCACGTCGGTCCGGTGGCTCGTCCGACGCAGGACGGCGTCGGTCAGCGCGTCCCCGCGGCGGCGGATGAGCGACCCGAGCGGGAGCCGGGGGGACGGGTCCGCGCCGGCGAGGGCGATCAGCACGACGCCCTGCTCGTCGCAGCGCTCGAGGACGCGGAGGTAGGCGTCGGCGATCCGCTCGATGTCGGCCCGCGGGCGCAGCATGTCGTTGCCGCCTCCGTTGAAGGAGAGGTGGGTCGGGCCCAGGGCGAGCGCGGGCTCGAGCTGCTCGGCGAGGATCGGCGCGATGAGCCGGCCCCGGATCGCGAGATTGGCGTACTCGACCCGCTCACCCGTGGCCGCCGCCCATCCCGCGGCCGTGAGGTCGGCCCAGCCTCGCGGGGTGCCGTCCGGCCGCTCGTCGCCGACCCCCTCGGTGAAGGAATCGCCGATCGCGACGTAGCGGACGGCCGTCATCGGCGGGTTCCGGAGGTGCGCATCGTGGCACTGTACCGCTCCGCGGCAGGGCTCAGGCGCGGCGCCTCAGGGGGGTGACCGGTGCCGAGCGGACGCTGCTGAGGCGGGCCGGCGTCGTGGCGCCCGGCGCTGCGGCGAGCAGCTCCTCCTCGGGCCGGGTGCCCGGACGGGGCTCGCGCTCGGGACGCGGGGCGGCCCGGAACCAGGCGCCCAGCGCGGAGGACCGGCGGTGCCTCCGGTGATCGCGGTCCAGCTCCGCGGTGCCGCGGTAGCCGGAGCACCGGGCGATGCGGTCGAGGCCGCCGAGCCCCACGGGGGTGCTCGCCATCAGGACGGCGGCCAGCTCGAGTCGGCGGAGGGCGAGGTGCTCGTCGAGGCCGAGCCCGTAGCAGCGGCGGAACCGCAGCCGCAGCAGCAGGGCGGGCATCCGCAGCTCGGCGGCGAGGCGGGCGACGGTGAAGCGCCGATCGAGGTAGCGCTCGTTGACGAGGGCGGCCGCCGCGATGGCGAAGACGTCGAGCGGCCGGCGGGACGCTGTGGGGCGGGGGGCGGGGGTTCGGGTGTCCAGGGTAGGCATGCAGAGGAGACGCGCGAGGTCCCTGTTCGTGACGCGGAGGCGCGGAATGCGCTCGGGTGGCGCGGTGATCGGTGTCGGAGAGGCTCGACCGTCGGGGGCTGTGCCATCGTCGGGTGGGCGCGGACTCCCCGCCGATCCGGAACAGACACCCCAGGAGACGACCGCATGGCGCACGCCGCGCTGATCATCCACAGCGCACGGAAGGTCGACGCGGCCGGGTCGGTGGAGGACCACTGGCTCCTCGCGCGGGACGGCGCGATCACGGCGACCGGCACCGGCTCCGGTTGGCGCCGGTCCGCGGAGGGGGCGGAGCTGCACGACGCGCGGGGCCTCACCGCTGTCCCGGGCTTCATCGACCTCCACGTGCACGGCGGCGGGGGTCACGGCTTCGACGGAGGAGCGGAGGCGATCCGCGCGGGCCTCGCGCTGCACCGCTCCCGCGGCACCACGCGCTCGCTGGTCAGCCTGGTCTCGGCGCCGCTGGAGCAGCTGGAGGCCTCGCTGGACGCCGTCTCGGCCCTCGCGGCCGTCGACCCGCTCGTGCTCGGCGCGCACCTCGAGGGCCCGTTCCTCGCGCCCTCGCGCAGCGGTGCGCACGACCCCGCGACTCTCGCGCACCCCTCCTCCGGCGCGGTCGACCGGCTGCTGGACGCCGCCCGCGGACGGCTCGCGCAGATCACGCTCGCGCCCGAGCTGCCGGGAGCCCTCGCAGCAGTGGAGCGGCTCGCCGGCGCCGGCACGGTGGTCGCGGTGGGCCACACCGAAGCGGACGCCGACCAGACGCGGGCCGCGTTCGACCGAGGAGCCCGGCTGGTCACGCACGCGTTCAACGCCATGCCCGGGATCGGCCACCGCTCCCCGGGCCCGATCCCGGTGGCCCTCGGCGACGAGCGGGTCGCGCTCGAGCTGATCCTCGACGGCAGGCACGTGGACGTCGAGGTGGCGCGGCTCGCGTTCGCGGCGGCTCCCGGGCGGATCGCACTGGTCACCGACGCGATGGCGGCGGCAGGGGCGGGCGACGGTGCGCACCGCCTCGGCCCGCTCGACGTCGAGGTGCTCGGCGGAGTCGCCCGACTCGCGGGCACCGCCGTCCTCGCCGGATCCACGCTCACGCAGGACGAGGCGCTGCGGCACGCCGTCGGACCCGGCCGTCTCGGGCTGGAGGCGTCCGTCGCCGCCCTCACCGCCGTTCCCGCCCGCGTGCTCGGCCGTGGCGACCTCGGCCTGCTGGCTCCCGGGTACCGCGCCGACGTCGTCCTGCTCGACGCGTCACTCCGCGTGCGGCGGGTCTGGGCAGACGGGGCGCCCGTCCCCTGACTCCGCGGTCGGTGCGTCGCGACCCCGGGTCAGGGCGTCGGTGTGACGGTCCAGGTGCCCTCGGTCTGGACGGCCATCACGCCGGGGAGATCGGCGTCGAACACCTCGGAGAAGGCACCGGTGTCGCCGAACAGCTGCGGCTGGTCGGAGGTGGTGAACACCCGGCCCGAGAACGAGTCGTCGGGTCCGGCCGGGGTGTACTCGACCGTCACGCGCGGGACGTCGTCCGAGAAGAAGAGGACGGCCGGGCCGGTGCCGGACTGCGCCCCGCTCACCGTCGCGAGGTCGTTCCAGCTCTGGAGGCCGAGCGTCCACGGCCCCTCCGCTCGGACGATCACCTGCTGATCGACGGGGTCGTCGCGGAAGACGCCGGTCAGGAACGAGCCGGTCATCGGGGCGGCGGCCTCGCCGAAGGGCGACATCCGGCCCGCGGCGGTGACGATCGCCGTGCCGGTGCAGGCCGAGCAGTCCAGGCTCAGGACGACCGCGAACTCGCCCTGCCGCTGGAACGACACGTCGGCCGGCCCCGTGCCCGAGACGGTGGCGGGGACTCCTTCGCCGACCGGCCCCGCGTCGACCACGGTGCCGACCGGCTCGGCGGTCGCCGGAGCGGAGGAGGTCGGGCTCGGAGTGATCAGGTCGATGATGGCGGGTCTCGGCGTCCGCGAGGCGGGTGCGGACGCCGTGGCGCCCGTGTCGGCCCCGCCGCCGGCGGTGCACCCGCCCAGCAGCAGGAGCCCCGCCGCTGCCGTCGTCACCAGTGCCGCTGTCGTCCCCCGTGCCCTCATGCCTCCAGCCTGCCAGGGCCGGACCCGATCATCGCCCCCGAGGGAGTCAGAGGAGGAGGGCGCCGAGGCCCGCGGCGGCGAGGACGACGATCCACGGGGGCACGGTCCAGCGCGTCAGCGCCACGAAGGCGCCGATCGCGAGCGCCAGAGCACCGGTCGAGCCGATGCCCTCGGTCAGCACCGGGTCGTAGAGGGCCGCTCCGAGCAGTCCCACCACGCCGGCGTTCACGCCGGCCAGCGCCCGCTGCGCGACCGGCAGGTGTCGCAGCCGCTGCCAGAACGGGAGCACGCCGATCACGAGCAGCGCGCCCGGCAGGAAGATCGCGACCAGCGCGATCGACGCCCCCGCGACGCCGTCCGGCGTCCCCGCGCCCACCGCGCCGAGGAACGCGGAGAAGGTGAAGAGCGGGCCGGGGACCGCCTGCGCCGCTCCGTAGCCGGCCAGGAACTCGCTCTGCCCGACCGCGCCGGCGCCGACCGTCTGCGCCTCCAGCAGAGGGAGCACGACGTGCCCGCCCCCGAACACCAGAGCGCCCGCGCGGTAGAAGACGGAGGCGAGACCTGCCGCTCCCTCGCCGGTGAGCGCGGCGGCCAGGGGGAGGCCGGCCAGGAGGAGTCCCCAGAGGGCGAGAGCCGAGACCGCGAGCGCCGTCGGGATCCGGACCGCGAAGCCCGGGCCGTCGTCCGGAGCCGCCTCCTCGCGGCGCAGCCACAGGACGCCGGCCAGGCCCGCCGCCGCGATCACCGCCACCTGCAGCGAGGGCTCCGGGGCGAGGAGCACGGCGACGGCCGCCGCGCCGGCGATCGTCGCGCGGCGGCGGTCCGGTGCGAGTGTGCGCGCCATCCCGAGCACGGCCTGCGCGACGACCGCGGCCGCCGCTGCCTGGAGGCCCAGGAGCCGGCCGGCGGCGGCGACGTCGCCCGCGCCGACGACGACACCGGCGACGAGGACCAGGGCGATCGCCGAGGGGAGCGTGAATCCGCACCACGCGGCGACGAGTCCTGCGAGTCCCGCGCGCTGCAGGCCGACCGCCATCCCGACCTGGCTGGACGCGGGTCCGGGGAGGAACTGGCACAGCGCCACGAGGTCGGCGTACGCGCGATCGGTCAGCCAGCCGCGGCGCACCACGAACTCCTCACGGAAGTAGCCGAGGTGCGCGATCGGCCCGCCGAACGACGTCAGCCCGAGGCGGAGGAACACGAGGAGCACGGGGAGGGCGCCGCCCCGCTGCGGCCGACCCGTCTGCGACACGGGGGCATCCTGCCAGACAGCGGTGTCCGGCAGGAGTCGTGTCACCGGAGAAGGGACGATAAGCGACCGGACAATCGACTCCTCGCGCATTCTCTTTTCGATGGATGAAGCGGTGGGTATAAATACTGAACCGCTTCTCGATCCCCCTGTTAGCCTGGCCCGGCTTCCCTTTCCTTCTCGAGGAGAAGGCGATCCGCATCGGTATCGCGAGCACTGCCGCTCGTTCACTGAACGCCTTCTCCTCCTCTTTCGATCGGTGTACCCGGAACGGTGACGATCGGAAAGGCGTTCTCTTCCGTGACTCCTCAGGACACTGCCGTCGGCGACTCCGGCGACTCCTCCCGCACCGACCCCCGATCCGGCGTCGAGGCACGCTCCGCTCTCTCGCGCCGCACGATCCTCGCCGGATCCGTCGCCGGCGCGGGCGCGATCGCCTTCGCGACGCCGGCCCTCGCGGCCGGCGACCTCACCGCGGTGCCCCGGCTGCCCGGCGAGGTCTCCCGCCTGTCCACCGCCACGTCGAAGACGGGCGGCAAGCGCTACGAGATCATCGACGTCGTGGTCGCGGGAGACCGGGCGCGCCTGTTCGTGCCGCACGCGACGCCTCCGTCGCAGACCAGGGGCGCATCGATGCTCTGGTACTACCACGCCCGCAACGGCACCCACACGGCGCTCTCGAGCGCCTTCGCCTACTCCGCCGACCTCGCCGTGGACCGCGGCATCGTCAGCATCTGCCCGACCTACGGCGGCAGCATCTGGTCGAGCCCTCGGGCGATCGAGCTCCAGGCCGCGGTCGCCGCCTGGGCTGCGTCGGTGTGGCGGATCGACGCGAGCCTCCTGCGCTCCGACTCCGGGGGCGGACCGCTCCTGGCCTGGGCCTACGGGAAGCGGATGGTGCCGAACATCCGGGGCGCGTACGTCTGCAGCAGCTCCTACGACATGGAGGAGCGCGCGGCGAGCGAGCCGGACAAGATCGGCCCCGAGTACGCGGACGCCGCGGCGATCGCCGCCACCAATCCCGCGCGACTGCCCGCGTCGGTGTGGCGCGGCGCCCGGCTGAGGATCACCGGATCGCCCGACGACGTCATGGTGCCGCTCGCCCTGCACGGCGCCGCCCTGCACGCCGCGGCCCTGCCCCTGGCGAAGGAGGCGACGCTGCGCACCCACCCGGGGGAGGGCACCGACGGCCACAAGGTCCCGAGCTTCACCAACAAGGAGATGATCGACACCTTCCAGCGCTGGATCGCCGAGGGCCCCGTGCCGCAGACGGAGCCCGCGCCCGAGACTCCCCCCGTGTCCACGCTGCCCGGCGCGGGCACCTACGAGAACGGCTCCGCGCAGATCGCCACCACGGGCACCTGGACGACCCTGAAGGCCACGGCGGACAGCGGCGGGAGCATCGCCTACTCGACCAGCTCCGGCGCCTCCGCGACCCTCGCCTTCACCGGCACGAGCATCGCCTGGATCAGCCGCCTCACGTCGTCCTCCGGGATCAACGACGTCGAGCTCGACGGGGTGAAGGTCGCGTCCGTCGACCGCTACAGCGCGTCCACCCGCTCGAAGCAGACGGTGTGGAGCAGCGGACAGCTCGCCGCCGGGCCGCACACGCTGACCATCCGCCGCGGGAGCGGCCGCAATCCGGCCTCGACCGGGACCAACCTGCTGCTCGACTCCTTCGTGGTCCAAGACGCGACGCCTCCGCCTGCGACGACCCTTCCCGGTGCGGGCACGTACGAGAACGGCTCCGCCCCGATCGTCACGACCGGCACCTGGTCGACGCTCACGGCGAGCACGGACAGCGGCGGCAGCATCGCCTACTCGACCACCGCGGGCGCCTCCGCCACCCTCGCCTTCACGGGCACCAGCGTGAGCTGGATCAGCCGCCTGACCGGCTCGTCCGGCATCAACGACGTCGAGCTCGACGGCGTGAAGGTCGCATCGGTCGACCGCTACAGCGCCGCGACGCGGTCGAAGCAGACGGTCTGGAGCAGCGGGCAGCTCGTGGCCGGGCCGCACACGGTGACGATCCGCCGCGGGAGCGGGCGCAACCCCGCCGCGAGCGGCACCAACCTGATCCTCGACGCGTTCGTCGTCGGGGACGCCGCCCCGGTCCCCACGGTCAGCGTGCCCACGCCGATCGCGGAGTGGTCCTTCGCCGAGAGCGCCGCCCCCTTCGCCTCGGCCGTCGCGGGCGCTCCGGCGTTGCGGCAGGGCGCCGGCTCCTCCGCCCGCGCCGTCGCCACGCCCTTCGGCACCGGAGTCGCCCTCAACGGGACGACGGACCACCTCCTCGTCCCCAAGGGCGAGGTCGGCCCGCTCAACCTGGGCGCTTCGACCGGCCAGGTGACGATCGCGGCGTGGGTGCTCAACTCCGACCCGGACGGCGCCTGCATCGCGGGCGTCTGGGAGGAGTCGACGGTCGGGCCGCTGCGCTCCTACGCACTGTTCAACAACCTCCCCGAGTACGGCGGCTGGGAGCGGGTGTGCATGCACGTCTCGAAGCTCGGCGGGCCGACGCCCGGCTACCCGTACTCGCGCGACTACTCGGTGGAGCCCCGCCGGATCACGCGCGGGACGTGGCAGCTGCACGTCGGGACGTACGACGGCGCAGTCGCGGTCTCGTACCTCGACGGCGCCGCCACCGCGTACCCGGTCTACACCGACAAGCTCGGCGCGACCTACGCGAAGAACCCCTACGTCTATCCCGACGGCCTCAACGCGGCTCCGGGCGACTTCGTGGTCGGAGCGGTCGGCCGGGACGGCACGATGATCAACCGCTTCGCCGGCTCCCTCGCTCGACTGCGGGTGTGGGACCGGGCGCTGACCGCGGAGCAGGTGAAGCAGCTCTATTCCGCCGAGAAGGGCGCCCTCGGCTGATGTCCCGAATGCCGTGACACGAGTCCGAGAAGCGGATGTTCCGCTTATCGGATCACGCCGTGTGGTCGATGAAGCATGTCCCTCTTCCGGGGAGGGTGCGCCGGGTGGCCATAGCCGGTCCACTGACCGGATCACGATCGTCCCGTCGTTCTCCGCCGCCTTTTCGAGGAGGGCGGGAGTCCGGTGCCTCTCTCTCTCCGGAGAGGCACCGGATCCGGTCCGGAATCACGTGGACGTGCATTCCCGGAGGGACGATCGGCGGAGGAGCTGAATCCGGCGACCGAGCCGCCCGGTCGTGGGCCTCAGAGTGCGGCTCCGCGCCAGATGCGCACCGGCGCGACCACCTCCCACCCGAGGGCGAGGTAGAGGGAGCGGCCGTCCGTGCTCGCGACGAGGAGACCGCTGCGGGCGCCCTCGACGCGGGCCCAGGCGGTGAGGGAATCGACGACCTGCCGCCCGAGCCCGCGCCGGCGGAACCGCGCATCGGTCTCGATCCGGTCCAGCACCGCCACCGTCCCGTTCACGGCGGCGCTGCCGCGGGCGGCGACGACTCCCTCGACCAGCAGCCGGACGGTCGCCACTTCGTCGGCGGCCTCGAGCACGGCTCCCTCGACGGTGCGACCCGGGCCGAGGAGCGCCGCCATCAGGCTCTCGTCGCCCGCGACGAGCTCCAGCCCGGCGGCGGGCGCGAGGCGGGCGTCGTCGCCCACTCCCACGATCGTCAGCCACTCCGCGGGGCCCGCTGTCCGCTCGGCGCCCTGCTGCAGCGCGGAGGGCGACGGATCGACCAGGATCCGCTCCCGCGTGCGGGACTCCGCTCCGACGTCGACCAGCCAGGCCCCGTCCTCGCGGACGCGCTGCACGCCGCGTGCACGGCACCAGCCCCCGATCCAGTCGTCCACCCGCTCCGTCGTCGTGATCACGCCCCGAGAGTAGCCGCGACCGGACGGGTGCGGGCACGGAAGCAGGCTCCCCGGGCGGTGGTCGTCCGCCGACGCCACGACCGCCCAGGCCAGGACCGCCCACGCCAGGACCGCCCCCTCCGCACGGCGATCCGCCGGGCGCTCCCGTTGTCAACCTCAGTGCCACGGCGCCGTCCCCGGCCCTACCGTCGGCGCGAGACATCCGCTGCACCGCCGGGACCCTGACGGCCGTGCCGAGAGTGAGGGGCCGATCCGATGCCCAGGCAGAAGGGCGACCCGCGGAGCACCACCCGAGTGCTGCGCGAGCTGGTCGCCGCGTTCGAGGACCCGGGAGCCGTGCACCCGGCGCTGGCCCGGCAGGTGCGGAGCGCCGCCCGCGAGCTGCTCGGCGTCTCGGAGCGGGAACCGCTGCGCCTGCGCGTGCGGATGCCGACCCTGATGGTCCCCCGCTCGGTCGTGGACGAGGTGCCCGATCCGCCCCCGGTGCCGCCCGCCGCGCTCTGAGCCTGCGGCGCTCGTACACTCGGACGATGCGACACGGCATCGTCATCCTCCCGCAGGACCCGTGGGCCGAGGCTCGCCGGAAGTGGCAGTCGGCCGAGGGCCTGGGCTTCGACCACGCGTGGACGTACGACCACCTCTCCTGGCGCTCCCTCGCCGGCGAGCCGTGGCACGCGACCGTCCCCACCCTCACCGCTGCTGCGATGGTGACCGAGACGCTCCGCCTGGGCACGTTCGTGGCCTCCCCGAACTTCCGCCACCCGGTGCCGTTCGCCAAGGAGATCGCGACGCTGGACGAGATCTCGGGCGGTCGGACGGTCCTCGGGGTCGGCTCGGGCGGCACGGGCTTCGACGCGCGCGTGCTCGGACAGCCCGAGTACTCGCCCCGGCAGCGGCACGAGCGCTTCTCCGAGTTCGTCTCGGCCCTCGACGCGCTGCTGCGCTTCGAGGAGCCCGGCTCGGGCGGCGTGGACCTCGAGGGGGAGTGGTTCACCGCCCGCTCGGCGCGCATGGTGGGCGAGCCCGTGCAGCGCCCTCGCGTCCCGCTCGTCCTCGCCGCGAACGGGCCGAAGGGCCTCGCGCTCGTCGCCGAGCGCGGGCAGGGCTGGGTCACCACCGGCCCGGAGGGAGTGTCGAGCGAGGAGTGGTGGCGGGCGATCGCGTCTCTCTCCCGGCGGCTCGACGCAGCGCTCGAGACGGCCGGGCGCGACCCGCGCACCGTCGAGCGCCACCTGTCCCTCGACTCCGGGAGCGACTACTCCCTCGAGAGCGTCACCCGGTTCGAGGACATGGCCGGCCGGGCGGAGGAGCTCGGCTTCACGGACGTCATCGCGCACTGGCCGCGCCGGGACGGGATCTACGCGGGCGACGACGAGGTCCTCTACGAGGTCGCCTCGCGCTTCTGAGCGGGCCTCGATGTCTTCCGCGTCCGGGGCTCAGACCGCCCGGGCGCTCCCGCGGTCGACGAGACGGGCGGGCAGGAGGCGGATCGACGGCTCCTCGCCGCGGGACGGCTGCTCGATCCGCTCGACGAGGGTGTCCACCAGGTGCGCGCCGAGTTCGGCGGGGCCGGTCTCGACATAGCTGTAGGGGAGTGAGAAGTCGCGGGCGAACTCCGCCGAGTAGAGGCTCACGACCGAGAGCTGCTCGGGCACGACGACGGCCCGTCGGCCGAGGATCGCCGGGAGCATCGCGATCGTGCGGTCGCTGTGGACGACCAGCGCCGTGAGACCGGGGTGGTCATCGAGGAACGCCGCGACCATCGGCTCGACGGCGTCGGCGGCGGTGGCGGCCGGGCGCAGCACCAGCTCGATGCCGAGCCGGCCGGCGGTCTCGAGAGCCGACTCGCGGAACCGGAGCCCGTAGGTGCCTCCGCGGTCGAAGACGCGCTCAGGAGGAGTGATGAGACCGATGCTCCGATGCCCGAGGGCGCCCAGGTGCTCGATCAGCAGGCGGGCCGCGTCGCCGAAGTCGAGGTCGAAGACGTCCACCCCGGAGGCGTCCGCGGGCACGCCGAGGGCGGCACCGGGCCGCCGCGAGGCGCGCAGGACGGGCAGCCGGTCGTCGTCGTCCGCGACGCTCAGGAGGATCAGTCCGTCGACCTGGCCGGAGCGCGTGAGCCGGCGGACCGCAGCCGCCCCGTCGGCCTCGGTGGCCAGCAGCACGTCGTAGCCGAGCTCGCGGGCGCGGGCCGTGATGGGGAGCACGTACTCGACCATCGCGGGTGCGAACTCGTCCGGGTCGAAGTGGACGAGCAGGCCCAGCGCCATGGTGCGGCGCGTGGCGAGCGCTCGTGCTCCGGCGTTGACCGTGAAGTCGAGCTCGGCGATCGCGTCCTCGATCCGCTTGCGCGTCTCGGGGGAGATGCTGCGCTTGCCGGAGAGGACGTACGACACCGTGCTGCGCGAGACCCCGGCCGCTTTCGCGACGTCTCCGATCGTGGCCATCTCCACCCCCGCTCGAACCGTGTCGAGAGTGGCAGTGCGGCGCGGCGCACGCAACTCGGGCGCCGCGTCCGCTGCCCGAGGACCGGACGCTCCGGCTCCGGCGCTCTGCTCGTCCACGGCGCGCTCGTCCCCGTCGCGGCCCGTCCGGTCCCGACGGCACGCCGACGCGGCCGGGCGCACGAGGAGCCCGGCCGCGTCAGCGCGTTCTGGACGGATCAGCCGCAGCGCGCCGCACCGTAGGCCGGTGCCGTGGATCCGCTCGCCGCAGCGCCGTCGACAGTCCCCGCGATCCGCACGTCGAGAGCGCCGGCTCCGACGCTCGCAGCGCGGGTGCTGAAGGCGGCCGAGACCGTCTTGCCGGGAGCGACCCCGGTGAAGGTCTTCGTGCCCCAGGCCGAACCGATCGTGATGTCAGCGGCGACCGCGCTGGTGTTGGTCGCCGTCCCCGTGATCGTGACCTTCCCCGCCGTGCAGCGCGAGGCCGCCGTGCCGGTCACCGTCAAGCCCGCGGTCCGTCCGACGAAGGGCGTGACCGAGATCCTGTCGATGTTGGGCGCGTACTGCGAGGTGAGCAGGACGCCGGGGAAGGTGTCGGAGAGGTAGGTCGTCCCGTCGAAGCCCGGGAGCTCCTTCGAGGTGATCGCGATGGTGTTCGAGCCCTTCCTGAGCGTGACCGGCACGCTCAGGTCCCACAGCTGGTTCTGGTGGAACGTGTGCGGGAAGAGCACGCGCTGCGTCACTCCGTTGACCGTGATGTCCGCGTGGCGGGCGAGCGGGTCGGGGTTGTAGTGCGTCGCGGGGGACTGCTCCTCGTTGGAGTAGCGCAACGTGAGCGCGTACGTCCCGTCCTGCTCGGCCTTCACGTCGCCGAAGGTCAGGGTCGAATCGCCGTCGCGTCCGCCGCCGATGTTCCCGACGGCCTTGCCGCCCGACGCGAAGGACAGGTCGCGGACAGTGGCGGGGCCGGTGATCGTGGCCGCCTCCGCTTCGTAGCTCGTCGTCGCGGGCGGGTTCGCGCTCGCTCCGATGACGATCCGATCGACGAGGAGCGTGCCGCTCGTGCCGACGACCTCGATCTTGTTCACGCCGCCCGAGAGGAAGACCTGACGGGTCGAGCTCGCGCCCACCGGCCCGACCTTCACGTCGTTGACGTAGAGGTCGCCGGTGCCGCCGCCCAGGGTGTCCACCGTCACGGAGGACGGCGCGTCCTTCGCGGAGTAGCCCCAGACAGTGGTGGAGGCGCCGCTGGTGAGCATCGCCGTGCCCGATCCGGAGACCCCGGTGCGGGAGTAGTCGGCCGTCGCTCCGTTCTCGAGCGTGCCGGTTTCGGCCTCGTGGATCGAGGTCGCGGCGGCCGCGCTGGGGAGGGAGAGCTCGATCTTGTCGACGATCGCGTCGCCCACGGTCGACTTCGTGCCGGCGAGGTTCTTCGCGGCGAGCGAGATCGTGTGGGTGCCGGCGGTCAGCTTCACCTTCGTGTCCGCGTGGTCCCAGACCACGAACTTGTAGGCCAGCGGAAGGAGGATCTCCTGCTCCGCAGCGCCGTCGACGCTCAGGAACGCGTTGATCGGGCCCTGCTGGGCGTTGGCGGCGTAGGTGTTGAGGGAATTGGCGAAGACGCTGAGGTCGTACTCGCCGTCCTTCGGGACGGTGACCGCGAAGTCGAGCTTCAGGTCGCCGCCGGTGCGGATCCCGCCCACGTTGCGTCCACCCGAGGTGTAGAAGCCGCCGACGTTGGTCGGCGAGCCCTCGGGTCCGTTGAGGTTCCGCGATCCGGTGTAGCGAGCGTCCTCGGCCTCGTACTTCTGGCGGAAGTCGACGGGCGAGGCGGACGGCGACGACGCGTTGGCGCCCGGGGTCAGGACGACCTCGTAGGCGGAGTCGATGTCGAGCGCGGGGAGGGATCCGCCGAAGTCCAGCGAGAGGGCGCCGTCCACGACGGACGCGTCGAACTCCTTCACCGTCTGCGGGGCTCCCGAGTCGCCGACCTGGCCGGTCCAGCGGATCTCGCTGACCTCCACGTGGACCTTCGAGCCGAAGGTGGCGGCCGGGACGCTCTCGAACGCGACCTTCTGCGAGCCGCCGACGCCTCCGAAGAGGGCTCTCGCCTGCTTGGCGGCGGTGTCGAGGGTCGCGACGCCCTGGAGGGTGTAGCTCTGGCCGGGCTTGGGCGGCGTGACCGCGACAGTGTCGCCGGTCATCGAGGCGTAGGCGTTGAGGAGCCACCACTGGCCGTTGGCGCGGTTGGCCTGCACCGCGGAGTCGGAGAGGTTGCCGTCGATGTTCCAGTAGGCGATGTCGCCGTCGACCTTCTTGTCCTCGAGCGCGCTGATCCACTGGACCATCTGGCCGGGCACGGAGGTGTGGTAGTTGAAGGCGTACTCGTTGAGGTTCACCGGCAGGTGCTTCCCGGCGTAGGACGTGCCCGCGTACAGCTCGTCCTCCCAGGCCCGGAAGCGGTCGACGTTGGTGCGGATCTCACCCGGGGCGCTCAGCTCGTGCCAGGTCATCACGTCGGGGACGGTGTCCTGCTCGAGCGTGTGGGTCATGAACCCGCGGACCTGGTCGTAGAGGACGCTGGTGTTCGGTCCGGCGATGCGGGCGTCGGGCATCCTGTCGCGGATCAGCGCGTAGGTGCTGTCCCAGGCCGCGAAGAACGCGGTCGGGTCCTCCAGCCAGCTCTTCCCGTTGTAGCTCCACTTCCCGTTGCCGAACATGTTGCCCTCGGGCTCGTTGAACGGCACGAACACGATGTTGTCCTGGTACTCCTCGGGGAGCGCGAGCACCTGGTCGACCTGCGTGGCGATCTTCGCCTGGTAGTCGGCCAGCTTCTCCTGGGGAGTGCTGCCCGGCCACTCGTAGGGGAAGCCGCGGTAGATGTCCGTCATGTAGATGTAGGTGTCGCCGTCCGAGGTGTCGGCGACGGCTTTCGCGACGCTGAGCGCGTCGGCGCCCGGGTGCTGCGGCCCGTCCTGCGCCTTGGTCGAGACCGTGCGCAGGTCGATCCCCTCGAGGAGGTTGTCGGAGGGGAGGCCCTCGCCGTAGACCCCGTAGAGGGTGCCGGACGCGCCGCCCATGAACTCTCCGGTGCTCGTGCCGAGGTCGATGGTCATCTCGTCGAGTGCGCGCACCGTGACGGTCGCCGTGACCGCGGTGCCGAGGCCGGTGACGGTGCCCTTCACGGTGAAGGTTCCGCGCTTCGCGTAGGCGGCAGCGGGGACGCTCTCCCAGGTGACCGGGGCGTCGCGGTTCACGCCGTCGGAGTAGGTGGCGGGGACCCCCGGCAGGGCCGGCGCGACGCCGATGCCGGTAGTGACCGCGACGCTCGTCGAGAGAACGCCGGTGACGGCCGGTGCGGCGTCGCCCGCCAGCCCCCGGACCTGAGCGGCGGTCAGGGCGCGGTTGTAGACGCGGAAGTCGTCGATCGCTCCGTCGAAGTAGGGGTGCACGTTCCAGAGCGCCCGGCCGATGTTGCCGCTCTTGGAGGCGGAGGCGGAGTAGAGCTGCTTCGCGAGATCGACGGAGGCGGGAGCCGTCGCGACCTGCAGACCGTTGAGGTAGAGGGTCACGGTCGTGCCGTCCATCGTCGCGGTGACGTTGACCCACTGGTCCTTCTGCAGCGGCGAGGAGCTGGAGACCCCGGTCTCGCCGCCGTCCTTCAGCTGCTTGATGATCGCGCGGGCGCTGCCGCCGTCGAACGACGGAGCGAAGGCCGACGCGGCGTCGGGGCTGATGCCCAGGCACCACAGCCACTGGAAGCCCCCGGTGCCGGACCACTTCGTCCAGGCGGAGACGGTGGTCTGCGTCACGCCCTGGAAGAGCCCGTTCGGCACGGTCAGGTAGGGCGCGGAGGTCGAGTCCGCCGCGCCCCCGGGAAGGTCGATCGCCGTCGTACCGGCCTTCCGACCCGCGACGTACGTCGCTCTCGCGCTGTTGACGACGGTGCCGTCGAGCTTCTTCGACGAGAGGTCGGCGACCGTGGATCCGGACACCTGCCCCTGCTCGAAGTCGTACTGGAGGATGAGCGCGTCGGCGGGGACGGAGGTGTCGGCCGCGGAGGCGGACTCGGCGCTCGGGAGAGCGACGGCGAGGGCGGCGAGTGTCGCGGCACTCAGCGCGAGGGCGAGGGAGCGGGTGCCGCGCCTCGGGGAGGACATCGTTGTCACGCTGGTCACTTTCTGTGGGGACAGCCGGCCGGACGACGGCGGGCGTCGGTCCGGGGTCGGAGCAACAGTGCTTCGAACCGGTTCGACAAAACTAGGTTCCGGGCCTGCGACACGCAAGAGGACCTGAGAAGTTCCTCGTCCGGCTCGCAGGTGACGGCGGTCGCTCGGGCTCTCGACGGGACTCGTCCGTCCGCCGGACCAGGACGAGCGCTCGACGGATCTGCTCCTCCGCCCGGGCCTGTGCCGCGTGCGGGAGGATGAGGGCATGACGCTCCCTCGGCCGACGCTCCTCTCCCCGCCGCTCCAGGACCGGCTGGCCCGGTGGTTCGACGAGGAGGCGCCGCCGGCCCCCTCGCTGAGCTGGGCCCTGTTCGACCGCACCGGGCTGCTCGTCCACCACGGCCGCGGCGAGCACCGCCTCGACGGGGCCGCTCCCGGGCCCGGGACCGTGCACCGCATCGCCTCCATGTCCAAGAGCTTCGAGGCGGCGGCGGTGCTGATCCTGCGCGACCGCGGGCTGCTCCGCCTCGACGACCGCATCGCCGATCACGTTCCCGCGTTCACCGATCCGGTCGACTCCGCGGGCCGGACGCTGCCCGTGACGATCCGGATGCTCCTCAGCAACTGCTCGGGGCTCCCGGAGGACAACGGCTGGGCCGACGACGTCATGGCTCTGACGCGGGAGGAGTTCCTCGAGGTCGTCGGCCGCGGGCTGACCTTCACGGAGCGGCCGGGCGAGGTCTACCAGTACTCCAACATCGGCTTCTGGCTGCTCGGCGTGCTCGTCGAGAACGTGACCGGCGAGGACTTCCCCTCCTTCGCGACGCGGACGATCCTCGAGCCGCTCGGTCTCCACGACACGCGCTACAACAGCGGCCACTACCCCGACGGCACCGACCTGGCGGCCGGCTTCAGCACCTTCGACGACGGAGCGACCTGGGTGCCCCGCCCCGTCACCGGCACCGGAGCGGGCGCCTGCGCGGCGAGCATGTTCAGCACGGTCGGCGACATCGCCCGCTGGAGCGGCTGGCTCTCCTCCGCATTCGAGGGCGAGGACGGCGCGGACGACGATCCGGTGCTGAGCCGCGCCTCCCGCCGCGAGATGCAGCGCGGCTGGACGCCGGTCCCCGCGCTGGGCCCTCGCGCCGTCGAGAGCACGCTCGACGGCTCCGCCTACGGGTTCGGCCTGGTCGTCGAGCACGACGTCCGCTTCGGCGGGATCGCCCACCACTCCGGCGGCCTGCCGGGCTGGTCGTCGAACATGCGCTGGCATCTGGAGTCGGGCCTGGGGGCCGTGGTCTTCGCGACCGCGAACGGGGCGAAGCTCGCCGCCGCCGCGACGGGACTGCTCCGCGCCGCCCTCGAGGACACCGCTCCGCCGGCGCGGACCATCGCCCTCCTCCCGTCGACCCTCGCCGCGGCCGCCGCCGTCGAGGCCGCGATCGTCGCGGGAGACCTCGCCCGGGCGGGGGAGCCGGGCAGTGGCGCCCTGTTCAGCCCCAACCTGCTGAGCGATGTGCCGGCCGACGTGCGCGCTCGCCGCCTCGGCACGGCGATCGCGGAGATCGGCGGGCTCGCCGAGGACCCGACCGCGCGGCCGCTGGCAGAGCGATTGCTCTGGAGCGCCTCCGCAGCGCAGGCGGCCTTCCTCCTGCCGGGCCGCGACGGGGAGCTCGAGTGCCGGTTCGAGACCACGCCGACCGTCCCGGCCCTGATCCAGCGCCTCGAGATCGTCGTGCGCGAGACGCCGACGGCAGCCCTCCCGGTCGTGCGCTTCTACCGCCCTCAGGTCGGCTAGCGGTCGGAGACGAGGCGCGGGCGTGCCGGACCTCCACCCTCCCGGCACGCGGAACGGCGGGCGGCCCTCGAGGGACCGCCCGCCGTCACGCTCCCGCGGTCAGCGGATCGTCGTGCTCGCCGTGTCCGCATTGCTGCGGATCGACGGGTCGGGCGTCTTCGTCGAGAACGCCGCTCCCAGCGCGGTCGCCGTGCCCGGGACGGTCGCCCTCACCGTGATCTTCTCCGACACGGTCCGCCCGTCCGCCAGGCCGACCCGCTGGAACACCACGACGTTCCCGACCCTGGTGTACGAGCCGGTCGCCGAGACGAACTGCACGCCCGCGGGCAGGACGACCTGCGAGAAGACCGACGCCGCGGGGGCCGGACCGGCGTTCGTCGTGATGAGGGTGTAGGTGAGCGTCCTCCCCTTCACCGCCGAGACGGGCCCGGAGAGGTCGACGCGCAGATCGGCCTTCGTCGCGACCTGCTTCGGCGAGACCGTCAGCGTGCTCGTCGCCCGTGCCGTGCCCGCCGAGTTCACGGCCCGGATGCTGAAGGTGGTGGTGCCGGCCGTGGTCGGCGTCCCGGAGAGGCGCCCGGTCGCGTCGAGGGTGAGCCCGGCGGGCAGTGCGCCGGAGACCAGGGAGACCGACGGGGCGGGCGTGCCGCTCACCGCGTAGCGGAAGTCGTAGGCCGAGCCGACGACGCCCGCCGCGACCGTCCCGGAGAGGGTCGGCGCGACCGTCGGCGACGAGACGGTGACGGTGCTGGTGGTCTCCGCGGAGGCGGTGCCGGTGCGGGCCGCCAGCGTGAACGCGAAGGTGCCCGCCTCGGACGGAGTCCCCGACAGGCGTCCGGCCGGAGTGAGGGTGAGGCCGGGCGGGAGCGCACCGGAGGAGACGTCCACTGACGGCGCGGGGAAGCCCGCGACGGTGTAGGCGAAGTCGTAAGGGGTGCCGACGACGCCCGCCCCGGGGGTGCCCGAGATCGCGGGTGCCGCGTCCGCGGGGGAGACGACGACGGTGCTGGTGGTCTCCGCGCTCCCGGCGGTGCTCGAGGCCCGCAGCGTGAAGGTGGAGCGGCCGGCGGTGGTCGGCGTCCCGGTCAGGCCGCCGCGCTCATCGAGGCTCAGGCCCGCGGGGAGCCGGCCGGAGACGAGCGAGACCGTCGGGGCGGGGGTGCCCGTCACGCTGTAGTCGAAGTCGTACAGGGTGCCGACCGTCGCGGCGGGCGGGTCGCCCGCCAGCGTCGGCGCGACCGTCGTCTCCGCGACGGCGAAGGTGTGCGTGGCGCCGACGGTGGCCCCGAAGGGGTTCCGTGCGGAGACGGCGAAGGTGGACGTCCCCGCGGTCGTCGGCGTGCCGGAGAGGAGTCCGGACGCGCTGAGGGTCAGGCCGTCGGGGAGGGAGCCGGAGGCGACCGCGAACGAGGCGGGGCGGTCGGCCGCGAAGGTGTACGAGACGGCCGCTCCGAGCGACCCGGACGCGGGAGGAGTATCCGCCGTCAGGACGGGACGCGGGCCCCGGGCCAGGACGTGATCGGGTCCGGCCGCGAGAGCGGTCGTGCCGGCGAGACCCGCGGGGAACTGCAGCTGCCCGGCCGAGCTCCGGCCCCAGCCGACGACCGTGCCGTCGCCCTTCAGCGCGAGGCTGTAGTCCGACGCGGCGGCGATCGCCACGACTCCGGACAGACCTTCCGGCACCGTGGTCTGGCCGTAGTCGACGACGACCGAGTCGGAGCTCGCACCCCAGGCGACGACGGTGCCGTCCTCCTTCAGCGCGAGGCTGTGGGTCTCTCCCGCCGCGACGGCGACCACGCCCTCGAGGCCCGCGGGGACGTCGGTCTGCCCGTAGAGGTCCCAGCCCCAGGCGACCACCCTGCCGCCGGACACGGCGAGGCTGTGGCGCTGGCCCGCGGCGATGGCCGTGACGTCTCCGAGCCCGGTCGGGACCAGGCCCTCGCCCAGCCCGTTGCTGCCCCAGGAGGTGACGGTGCCGTCGCTGCCGAGCGCGAGGCTGTTGTCGCGGGAGGACGAGATCGCGACGATCCCGGTCAGCGCGGCGCTCCTCGAGACCTGTCCGTCACCGTCGTAGCCCCAGGAGACGACGGTCCCGTCGCTCTTCAGAGCATGGCTGCTGTAGTCGCCGGCGGAGACCGCGACGACCCCCGTGAGACCCTCGGGGACGCTGGTCTGCCCGGACGAACCGCGGCCCCAGGCGACGACCCTGCCGTCGCCGTTCGCGGCGAGGCTGTGGGTCCGGCCCGCGGCGAGGGAGAGGGCGCCCTCGACCCCGGCCGGGACCGTGGTCTTCCCGTCGGCGCTGCTTCCCCAGGCCGCCACCCCGAGGACCGGGGCCGACGGAGCGGCGACCGCCGCGAGGGGGACAGCGGCGCCGACGAGGAGCGCGACGGTGGCGGTCAGCCCGAGCAGGCCCCGCCGGAGCCGTCGCGCCGCCCCTGGATCCCGCGGCTGCGACGTGCCGTCCTCGACGGCGGGAGGAGGAGGGACGGTGCTGGAGCGCATGTGCTGCCTTCGGTCGGGACGGCCCTCATCGGCCGCCCTCGAACCGTGGCACGGCCGTCCCGCCGCTGACAATGTCCTCTAGCGGCCCTGTCCGGAAGAGGGCGCCGCGGAGCACCGCCTTCGGCACGCCCTCCCGGTGGGGCGGCTGACGACCGCTCAGCGCGGTCGGAACGGAGACCCCGCCCCTCCCGCGTACGGGGCGTCCGCCTGATCGAAGTCCCAGCCGCCGGCGGGTGAGGGGCGGACGACGACCGGCGCCCTGGTGGGGGTGGGCGTCGCCGTGGGAGTGGGAGTCCTCGTCGGCGTCGCCGTCGGAGTGGGAGTCCTCGTCGGCGTCGCGGTGGGCGCGGGAGCGGGCGCCGAGCCCTGCCCGGTGTGCCAGCGGAAGATCGCGTCGATGCCGTCCTGGTTCACCCACGACGGCGCGTTGTGGCCGAGCCCGTGCGTCCGCACAGTCGCCTCCCTCGCCGTCGGTGTCGCTCGCGAGACGAGGGCGAGTCCGTGCAGAGCGGGCGGAACGCTCGGGTCCGGGTGCGCCGTGTCGGAGACCACGGCGCGGATGTTCGCGCCCGCCCAGGCGGAGGCGGGCAGCCGCTTCGGGTTGTGGGAGTCGATCTGAGCGGTGCTGCCGTCGAAGGCGCCGCCGATCGAGAAGCGGCCTCGCGCGGTGCGGCTGTAGGTGTCGCGCAGGTCGTAGACGCCGTTGACCAGGTACACGCCGTTGATCCCCGGGAAGACCCGGGCGCCGTAGTTCTCGCAGGCGAGCGCCCCGCCCGCTGACATCGCCCAGAGGTAGCTCGCGGCGATCGGGAACTGGCCGGAGAGGTAGGCGTAGCCGTTCCGCTGGTGCTTCTGCGCGGTGTCGTTGGTCCAGACCGTGCCGCCGAGCGTCTGGCAGATCGCGATGGCGCCCCGCTCGACGGCGAGCTCGGCCGGGTACTGGAAGACGCTGGACAGCGACGTGTGGTCGGCCTGCGCCGAGTGGATGAACCAGATGACCGGGACGGGCGCCGCCTGCCGCGGCTTCACCGTCTGCGGGACGAAGACGCGCGCGAGGTCTCCGCCGATCGAGATCGTGAGGACGTCGTAGAGGACGCCGCGGTTCTTCGTCGTCACATTGATCGTCCGGGACTTCTCCCCGGGGAGGCCGGGAACGGGGGAGGCGGCGGCGGAGACGGCCGGGAGCGCCGCCGCCCCCAGGGCGAGAGCACCGGAGAGCGCGCCGCCCATGACGGTGCGCCGCCGGAGACCGGGGGCTCGGGAGGGGGTTCCTGCGGATTCGTCGGGGGACACGGGAGCTCCTCGTGCAGTGACCGCGCGCCGACGAGATCAGCGGACGGTCCGGGTCGGCGGGGGGTCTGCGGACAACGCTAGCGGGAGGACGGACCTGTCGCTCCGTCCATCTGCGTCAGTCGCTCGGCGACGGCAGCTGCTGCTCCGTCGCGCCGGGCAAGGCGAGTCCTCGACGCACTGTTCGTGGCCGCCGGACGGGCGTCCGGAGCGACGACGCCTCCTCTCGTCCGGCCCGTCCTAACGGTCGGCCCGCCCCAGCATCACTCCAGCACGGACCCCAGCTCCGCCAGGACCTCCGCGACCCGGGCCCGCGCCCGTGCGTCGAGCCCGCGGACCGGACGCGGGAGGCAGCGCGCCTCGGCCAGACCGAGCTGCTCCGCCATCGCCGCGACCACGCGGTAGCTGCCGCCGTGCTCCGCGAAGAGGTCCCAGACGGGCTGCAGGCGCGCCGATGCCGCGCTCGCGGCAGCCTCGTCGCCCGACTGCGCCGCCCGGGCGATCGACAGCGCCGCCCGCGGGAAGAGGCCGCCGATCACCGAGTACCAGGCGTCGCAGCCGCCGAGAAGCCCGCGCGCACCGGCGGCGTCCCCCGAGACCCCGATGGTGACCCCTTCCGGCACCCGCGCCCTGATCTCGCGCACGTGCGCCGCGGCGGAACCCGCCCCCTCCGGCACACCGGGGATCTTGAGGGAGGCGACCCGCGGCAGCCGGGCGACGGCCCCGTAGAGGTCGTCGGAGAAGGAGAAGCGCGTGGTCCCGGGGTTGTCGTACACGACGAGCGGCACCGAGAGCTGAGCCGTCACGTCCTCGTAGAGCCCGAGCACGTCCTCGTCCGTCAGCGGCTGGTAGCCGAGCGGCGCCAGGAGCACCGCGCTCGCCCCGGCGGTCTGCGCGTCCTCGGCGAGCGCCAGCACCTGCGAGGTGCGCAGCGCCCCGATCCCGATCACGACCGGCACCGGGCCGGCGCTGCGGACGGCGATCTCGGCGGCGCGCCGGCGCTCGCCGCGGTCCAGGTACGGAGCCGAGCCGGTCGACCCCAGCGCGCCGATCGAGTCGACTCCCGCCAGCGCGAGCCGCTCGACGAGAGCGGCGAACGACCGCTCGTCGATGCTGTCGTCGCGCAGCGGTGTGAGGGGGAAGGCACTGAGTCCGGTGAGCACGTCGGTCCGTTCGCTGGGGGCGGGAGGGGCCCGGCCAGTCTCCCCGGCGGCAGGAGCGCGGTCGAGGCCAGAACCGCCGGGGGCCGGGGGACCAGCCGTCACTCCGCGTCGAGCACCACTCGGGAGTGGAGTCCGAGCCGGTCGAGGAACGCCTCGTCGTGGCTGACGACGATCAGGCCGCCCCGCCACGCGGCGAGCACGTCGACGAGGTGGTCGGCCGTGGCCGTGTCGAGGTCGTTCGTCGGCTCGTCGAGCACCAGCAGCTGCGGCGCGGGCTGCGCCAGCACGAGCCTGGCGAGGGCCACGCGGAAGCGCTCGCCGCCCGAGAGCGTCACGATCGGCCGATCGACCACGTCGCCGCGCACAAGGAGCCGCGCGAGGGCGTTCCGCAGCTCGACGACCGGAAGGTCCGGCGCGGCCCGCGCGACGTGCTCCCGTGCGGTCGCCTCCTCGTCGAGAAGGCTCTCGCGACGCTGCGGAAGCCAGCCGATCCGGTCCGTGAGTGCTGCGGCCGTCGTGCCGGGCAGCGGATGATCACGCGCTCCCGCCGCGCCGACGAGCTGCTCCAGGAAGGTCGTCTTCCCTATCCCGTTCGCGCCGGTCACGGCGATCCGTTCCGGCCCCTGGAGGACCGTGGTCCGACCGCCGACCGTCAGCTCGGCGAGGCGACGTCCCGCCGCGACCCCGGGGTCCGGCAGGTCGAGGCGGACCCGGTCGTCGTCCCGCACCGCTCGCGACGCTGCGTCGACCCGCTCGCGGGCCTGCGCCTCCGCGGCGCCGTGCCCGGAGCGCAGGCGCCCCGCGGTCGCCTCGGCCCGGCCCTTCCTGGCGTGCGCGAGGATCGCCGGCATCGACTCCGCCGATCGCGCTCCCGCCCGCGCCCGGCGCGCGATGGTCGTCTCGGCCTCGATGCGCTGCCGCCGCTCGGCGCGCAGCAGCCGGTCGGCGTCGCGCAGATCGCGCTCCGCGGCCGCCTGCTCGAGGGCGAGCCGCTCCTCGAACGCCGAGAGCGTCCCGCCGGAGGTGCGGACCGCGCCGTCGCGCAGCTCCGCGATCTCGTCGACGTGCTCGAGCAGCTCCCGGTCGTGGCTGACGAGCACGAGCGTCCCGCGCCACCGGTCGACCAGGTCGAGCAGAAGCCCCCGGGAGCGCCGGTCGAGGTCGTTCGTCGGCTCGTCGAGCACGGCGATCGGCCGGTCGCGCAACCGGACGCCGGTCACGGCCGTGAGGACGGCCTGCCCTCCCGAGAGGGTCGCGACCGGCCGCAGCAGGTCCGCCTCCTCCAGGTCGAGACCGGCGTCGCCGAGTGCGGCGAGCGCCCGGGCCTCGAGGTCCCAGTCGTCCGCGAGCACCTCGAAGTGCCGCGGATCCGCGTCGCCGCGGAGGATCGCGTGCAGCGCGTCCAGGCGCTGCCGGATCCCGAGGAGATCGGCGCCGGTGTCGTCGGGCCCCCGCCGGAGGCGCTGGGGCAGCAGGTCGACGGGTCCCGTCGTCGAGACGTTCCCGGCGGAGGGGGAGAGGTCGCCCGTGACTAGGCGGACGAGGGTCGACTTGCCGGCGCCGTTCGCGCCGACGAGACCGGTGCGACCACGGCCGAACGCAGCGGTGACGCGATCGAGGACGACGGAGCCGTCGGGCCAGACGAACGTGCAGTCGTGGAGGACGACGGCGGGCGGGGTGGTGCGGGACGTGGAGGGCACGGTGCTCCAGGGGTCGGTGTCGGCGCACGACGACCACCGGGCTCCGAGGGAGCAGCGGCTCGCCCCTGAGGGGCGGGCACGGGGGACGTCAGTGCGAGAGCAGCTGCTGCGTCGTGGACGCAGTACCGGTGCTGGAGCGCAAGAATCCGTCTTCCGTGCGGGGAGCCCCCGTGACCGCGAGCCGCTGGATCGGCCGGTATGGCGGCCGCACCGACGTCGCGGCTCGCGACGAGGTACCCGACGACCGTACGTGCCGGCCGGATGCGCGCGCAACCGGGAGCACCTGCTCGGCCCCTGCCGACGTCCGCGGGACGGCCTTACCGCCCGGGTCCGCACGCTGCCGCCCACCGGTCGAGGGGGCCGATGGCGGGCCCTTCCGCCGCCGAGCCCTCACTACGCTGAGCCCATGGTGACCATTCGCGACGTCGCGGCCGATGCGGGGGTGGCCCGCAGCACGGTGTCCTACGTGCTCTCCGGCAACAAGAAGCTCCCGGAGGCGACCCGCCTGCGCGTGCTCGCGAGCGTGGAGCGGCTCGGCTACCGGCCCGACCCGATGGCGCGGGCCCTGGCGCTGCGGCGCACGAACATCCTGGGCTTCTTCGCCTCCGTCGATCCGGAGTCGCGGCAGACCGACGTCGACGTCTTCATGCGCTTCGTGCGGGCGGCGATGTACGCGGCCCGCGCCCGGGGCTTCGACCTGCTGATGATGGGCACGGGCGAGGGGGAGCTCTCACGCGATGTCCTCGCCGATGCGCTCGTCGTGATGGACATCCGCCGGGACGACCCCCGGCTGCCGGTCCTCGCGAGCATAGGCCTGCCGACCGCGCTGGTCGGCTACCCGGGCGAGGGCAGCCCGTTCAGCGCGATCGACCTCGACTTCGACGGCGCCGCGCGGGTCGCCGTCGACCACCTCGCCGACCTCGGGCACGTCGAGATCGCGGTCCTCGGCATGGGCCCCGACGCCTACGAGAGCGGCTACGCCTTCGCACTGCGGTTCCGCGAGGGCTTCCTCGACCAGTGCCGCCTGCGCGGCGTGCGGGGCGCCGTCATCCCCAGCACCGACGACGTCGACGACTGGTTCGAGCAGGCGCAGGAGCAGCTCCCCGGCCTCAGCGCCGTGGTCACGCACGGGCCGGGCGTGCTCGAGCCGTTCCTGCAGCGCCTCAGCGGCCTGCGCCTGCGCGTCCCGGAGGACTGCTCGATCATGACCATCGCCCCGGAGGCGGTGATGCGCCACGCCGACCAGCCGGTCACCGTCGTGGACCTGCCCGGCGACCAGATGGTCTCGCGGGCGGTCGACCTGGTGCTCGACGAGCTCGCCGGCACCGCGACTCCGGGAGTGACGGAGCTGCTGCCCGCGGTCGTCGTCGACCTGGGCACCACCGCGCCCTTCTCGCCGGGCACCAGCCGGGGCGTCGTCCCCTCGTGGCGGCGGGCGCGCGGCTGAGGTCGACCCAGTCGTCTGCGGCGTTCAGCCAGCGGTCGGTGAACCGGTTCTCCGCGATCTATTGAACCGGTTCTCCAACTCGGTTAGGCTCGCCACGACTTCCGGACGGACCGCCTCGGCGGGTGCCTCCGGAGGCTCTTCCCGGCGCGAGCGCTCCGCTCGATCCGACCGTATTCAGAGAGGAATACCGTGAAGAACAGCATCAAGCGGGCTGCAGGCGCCGCCTCCCTCGTCCTCCTCGCCGGAGTCGCCCTCAGCGCGTGCAGCGCACAGGGAGCGGGCGACGACTCGTCGAAGTCGCTCACCCTCTGGGACAGCTTCACCCAGTACGACGCGTCGTCGCCCTACGGCCAGCTCCTGGCCGGCTGCGAGGCCTCGACCGGGATCACCCTCGAGCGCACCTCCGACCCCGACCTCACCACCAAGCTCCTGCAGTCGGCCGCATCGAAGACGACGCCGAACCTCGTCGTCCTCGACAACCCCAACGTCGCGAAGTTCGCCGACACCGGCCTGCTCGTCGACAACGCGACCTCCGGCCTCGACACGACCGACGTCCTCCCGAACGTGCTCGCGGCCGGCCAGCTGGACGGGAAGACCTACGGCTCCTCGATCGGGTCGAACACCCTCGCGCTCTTCTACAACAAGGCGCTCTTCCAGGCTGCCGGCGTCACCCCGCCGACGACCTGGGACGAGCTGACGACCGCCGCGAAGGCACTCACCACGGGCGACGTCACCGGGCTGGGCTTCTCGGCGATCGGCACGGAAGAGGGCACGTTCCAGTTCCTGCCCTTCTTCTGGGGCTCCGGCGCCACCCTCGAGGACATCTCCTCCGACGACGCCGTCTCGGCGCTCGCGCTCTGGACCGACCTGGTGAAGAGCGGATCGGCCTCGCAGGCGAACGTGAACGCCAACCAGCAGGACGTCCGCGACCAGTTCCTCGCCGGCAAGCTCGGGATGATGGTCAACGGCACGTGGCAGCTCTCCGCCCTCGACGAGGCGGGCATCGACTACGGCGTCGTACCGATCCCGGCGAAGGACGGGGGAGCGGCACCGAGCCCGCTCGGCGGCGAGTTCGTCGAGGTGGTCGCCTCCGACGCCGCGAAGCAGACCCTCGCGACGGAGTTCGCGCAGTGCGTCATCCAGCCCGACAGTCTGAAGGCGTGGGCGGCCGGCCAGTCGTACATCATGCCGTACGCCGACGCGGCCGCCGAGCAGGCGACCGAGGACCCCGCGCTCCAGCCGTGGGTCGAGGCCATCTCGGTCGCGCAGGGACGCACCAGCGACCTCGGAGTCGCCTACCCCGACACCTCGAAGGCGCTCTGGACCGCGATCCAGGAGTCGCTGACCGGCTCGAAGACGCCGCAGGCGGCCCTCGACGACGCCGCGGCGAGCCTGAAGTAGCGGCCGCATGACCGACCCCGCCGTGCTCACGGCGCCGGTCGCGGGCGGGGCGGCCGTGCGGCCGCCCGCCCGCCGCCGACCCCGTTCCCACCTCCGCCTCGCCGCTGCCGCCTTCATGGCGCCCGTGGTGATCTTCCTCGCGGTGTTCTTCGTCTACCCGATCATCCGCGGCGTCGTCCTCAGCCTCCAGGACTTCGGACCGTCGTCCTTCGTGACCGGGGTCGCCCCCTTCGTCGGCTTCGACAACTACGTCACGGTCGTCACCGATCCGATCTTCGCGAGCATCGCCTGGCACACCGTGGTCTTCACCGTGGTCTCGCTGGTGGGTCAGTTCACGATCGGCATGGCTCTGGCGCTGTTCTTCAGCCGCCGGTTCCCGCTCTCGGCGACGTTCCGCTCCCTCATCCTGCTGCCGTGGCTCCTGCCGCTGATCGTCTCGGCAACGGCCTGGCGCTGGATCTTCGACCAGCAGTTCGGCATCCTGAACGCCGCGATCGGCACCTCGGTCGGCTGGCTGACCGATCCGTCCGTCTCGCTGTGGGCCGTCATCATCGCCAACATCTGGCTGGGCATCCCGTTCAACATGGTGCTGCTGCACGGCGGCCTGCAGGGGATCCCGGAGAGCCTCTACGAGGCGGCGGCACTGGACGGCGCGTCGCGCTGGCGCTCGTTCTGGAGCATCACCTGGCCGCTGCTGCGACCGGTGACCTCCGTCACGCTGCTGCTCGGCCTCGTCTACACGATCAAGGTGTTCGACGTCATCTGGATCCTCACCAAGGGCGGGCCGGCCAACAGCTCGCACACCCTCGCGACGTGGGCCTACGAGCAGTCCTTCACCGACCTGCAGTTCGGAGTCGGAGCGGCGGCCGGCCAGATCCTCGTGATCGTCGCCCTCGTCTTCGGCGTGATCTACATCCGCGCCCAGCGCAAGGAGGACCTCGGATGAACCGGCACACCACCGGGCTGCGCCGCGGGATCGACGTGGTCGTCGCGATCGTGCTCTGCGGCTTCCTCCTGTTCCCGCTGTACTGGATGGTCAACGTCTCGCTGACCAAGCCGCAGAACCTGATCCAGACCCCGCCGAGCCTGTTCCCCGGCGACCCGACCCTCGACGGGTACGTGCAGGCGTTCTCGACGCAGCTGCCGAACCTGATCACGAGCCTCGTGATCTCGATCGGCTGCGTGATCCTGACGCTGGCGATCGCCCTGCCCGCCGCCTTCGCGATGGCGAAGTTCCGGGTGCGGGGGACCGGCGTCGTGATGTTCGTGTTCCTGCTCGCGCAGATGATCCCCGGGATCGTCCTGGTCACCGCGCTGTTCGCGATCTACAACGCGCTGGGGCTGCTCAACACGTATCCGGGCCTGATCCTCGCCGACGCGACCGCCTCGGTCCCGTTCGCGGTGATCATCCTCCGGGCCTTCATGCTCGGCATCCCCGACGAGCTGATCGAGGCCGCGCGGATCGACGGTGCGAGCAACTGGCGCTCCTTCGTCTCGATCGTGATCCCGCTGAGCCGGAACTCGATCGTGACCGCGGGCCTGTTCTCGTTCCTGTTCGCCTGGGCCGACTTCCTCAACGCGAACTCGCTCACCTCGGGCAACAGCATCGTGCCGTTCACCCTCGGGCTCTACCGCTACATCGGATCGACCACCACCAACTGGAACGGGATCATGGCGACCGCCGTGATCGCCTCCATCCCGGCCGCCGTGCTGCTGATCGTGGCCCAGCGCTACGTCGCCGCCGGGGTCACCGCGGGCGCGGTCAAGGACTGAGCGCCGTGCCCGACTCGAGGAAGCAGGAGCACATGGACACCGACGCGTTCGCGCTCGAGGGGGACCGCCTCGTCTGGCGCGGGGACGGCGAGACCGTCGTCGTCGAGCCCTGGGGGAGGGACAGCGTCCGGGTCCGCGCCCGCCGGTCCGGGGAGGTCCTCGACACCGACTGGGCGCTGATCACCCCCGAGCACCACGCGCCGGAGGTCTCGATCGAGGGACCGCGGGCGACGCTGCGCGCCGGCGGGATCACCGTCGTCCTCGAGCAGCAGGAGGGCTACGGGTACCAGACCGGCTACCACGAGCTCTCCTGCACCCTCTCCTTCTACGACCGTCGAGGGGAGCTGCTCTTCCGGGAGCTGGGGAGCGGAGGTGCGCTCAAGCTGCGCGCCCGCGAGCAGCGTCCGCACCTGGGCGGCGACTTCCGGCTGACCGCGCTGTTCGAGACGTCCCCCGACGAGAAGCTGTACGGGATGGGGCAGTACCAGCAGGACATCCTCGACCTGAAGGGCTGCACGCTCGAGCTCGCGCACCGCAACTCCCAGTCGAGCGTCCCGTTCGTGCTCTCGAGCCGCGGGTACGGCTTCCTCTGGCACAATCCCGCGATCGGCCGCGCGACCTTCGCGGCCAACCGCACGGAGTGGTCCGCCGAGTCCTCCCAGCAGCTCGACTACTGGGTGACCGCGGGGGAGACCCCGGCCGACATCACCCGGGCCTACGCCGACGCGACCGGGCACGTCCCGATGATGCCCGAGCACGGCCTCGGCTTCTGGCAGTGCAAGCTGCGCTACTGGAACCAGGAGCAGCTGCTCGAGGTCGCCCGAGAGCACCGGCGGCGCGGCCTGCCGATGGACGTGATCGTGGCCGACTTCTTCCACTGGCCGCACATGGGCGACTTCCGCTTCGAGGAGGAGTTCTGGCCGGATCCGTCCGCCATGGTCGCCGAGCTGCGCGAGCTCGGGATCGAGCTGATGGTCTCGGTCTGGCCGCAGGTGTCGGTCGAGTCCGAGAACTACATCGCGATGAAGAAGGGGAACCTGCTCGTCAAGGCCGAGCGCGGCCTGGACCTGCACATGCAGTTCGAGGGTCCGAGCGCGTTCTACGACGCGACGAGCCCCGCCGCCCGGAGATTCGTCTGGGAGGCGTGCCGGCGCAACTACGGCGAGCACGGGATCCGGCTCTTCTGGCTCGACGAGGCCGAGCCCGAGTACGGCGTCTACGACTTCGACAACTACCGCTACGCCGCCGGCCCCGCCGTGCAGGTCGGCAACCTCTACCCGCAGGCGTTCTCCCGCGGCTTCTTCGAGGGGCAGCGCGAGAGCGGGGAGACCGCGATCGTGAACCTCGTCCGCACCGCGTGGGCGGGCAGCCAGCGCTACGGCGCGCTCGTGTGGTCGGGCGACATCCACTCGACGTTCGCCGATCTCCGCCACCAGATCACGGCCGGCATCCACATGGGGGTCGCGGGGATCCCGTGGTTCACGACCGACATCGGAGGCTTCGCCGGGGGAGACCCGGCCGACCCGGAGTTCCGCGAGCTCCTGGTGCGCTGGTTCCAGTTCGGCGCGTTCAGCCCCGTGATGCGCCTGCACGGGGACCGAGCGCCGTCCTCACCGGTCACGGCCGCTGACGGGAGCCGCCGCGCCGCGACCGGAGCCGCGAACGAGGTGTGGAGCTTCGGCGAGGAGGCCACCCCGATCCTCACGCGCCTGCTGCACCTGAGGGAGACATTGCGGCCCTACACGCGCGAGGCGATGCGCGAGGCCCACGAGCACGGGCAGCCGGTGCTGCGCGCGGTGTTCCACGAGTTCCCCGGCGACCCGGAGGCCTGGGATCTGGCCGACCAGTACTTGTTCGGCTCGGACCTGCTGGTCGCTCCGGTCACTCGTTCGGGAGCTGTCTCACGGCGGGTCTACCTTCCCGCCGGAGCGCGGTGGACCGAGCTCTCGACGGGCGCCGAGCACGAGGGCGGGCAGTGGATCGTCGCCGATGCGCCCCTGGCCGTCATCCCGGTCTTCGCGCGCGACGGCCGGCAGGCGCACCTCGTCGGGCAGCTCTGAGCGGTGCGTCAGAGGCCGAACGCGGGCGGATCGAGCCCGGTACGGTGGCGAGGTGATCGCCTCCTCATCCTCAGCAGGAGCGCTCGGAGTGCTCCGCGCCGCGTGGGTGATCGGCTTCCTCGTCGGGACGACCACTCACCTGACCGATCTGATCGTCGGGGGAGTGGACGCCTACAGCGCCTTCCCTCCCGGCGTCCGGCTGTTCTGGACGGCGTTGACGGTCCTCGACCCGGTCGTCGCTGCGCTGATCGTCCTCCGCCGGCGGTCCGGCATCGTGCTCGGCTGCGCCGTGATGATCGCCGACATCACCACGAACTGGACCGTTCTCGCGGTCGTCGGCGGACTCTCGCTCTTCGGCGTCGTCAGCCAGAGCCTGTTCGCGGCGCTCGTGCTCTCGACGGCTCGCCCGCTGTGGAGACGGTTCGGGCGATCCTGATCAGGAGGGATCCGCGCCGGTGACGGAGACCGGTGAAGCAGCCGGTTCACCGGGTCGCGTCCCCGTCGGTCGTCTTCGAACTGACATAATGTGCATTATCGGATAACGACGGAACAGGCGGACGGACCGGGATCGCGGCCGGTCCGTGCGTCCGCCCGCCCGGCACGGCGTCAGCGGATCGGCGAGCGCTCGACCCACGGCTCGACGTCCTCGTACCAGCACGTCTCCGTCGGAGTGTCGAAGCGCGTGCTCCGCCCGGCGGCCGCCGATGAGCGGAACCCGTCGGCGCGGACGGACTCCCCGATACCGGTCCGCTGCCGCTCACCGGAGTCGTCCTCAGCCGCTCGCAGACCTGCGCACCTGGCCTGCGCACCGGCGTCAGCTCGAGAGAGGATCAGGCGAAGTCGGAGATGTCGCCGACGAGGCGGGTGTTGTCCGCGGGGATCGGCTCGACGGCCGCCAGAGCGACCTCGGCCGCGAACTCCTGGACGTTGTAGAGCTTGCCGGCCGACTCACGACGCGAGCTGATCGCGCCCGGGTTCGCACGCTCCAGCAGAGTCGCCGTGATGGTGCCCTCGATCATGTCGCCCGAGACGACGACGAACTCGATGCCGCGATCGGCGAGCTCGCCGATCCGCTCGCGCAGCGCGTCCTCGCCGGCGCGCTTGGACAGCGCGACGGGCTCGTACTCGGGCATCGTGGGCGTGGTCCGGATGAAGTGCGCCTGGTGGCTCGTGACGAACACGACACGCGAGCCCTCGCCGAGCATCGGCAGCGCCGCGTCCAGCACGGCGACCTGCGAGTCGCGGTTGAGGACCATCGCGTAGTCCTCCCCCATGTTGCTCTCCATGCCGCCCGAGGCGTTCAGGACGAGGACGTCGAGTCCGCCGAACTCCTTCTCGATGCGCGAGAAGAGCTCCGTGCGCGAGTCGGCGTCCGTGAGGTCGGCGCCGACGGCGATGGCGGTGCCGCCGGCCTCGACGATCTGCGCGACGAGCTTGTCGGCGCGCGGCGCCTTGGAGCGGTAGTTGACGACGACGCGGGCTCCGGCCTCGGCCAGGTAGCGGACCGTGTCGGCGCCGATGCCGCGGGACGATCCTGTCACGAGAGCGCGCTTGCCGTCGAAGGAGCCGGGGGCGAGGGGGTTGGACACGGGTATTCCTCCAGAACGCCGGCTCGGAGACCGGATCGGGCACGATGACGGGCCGCGGCCCGACGGAGGAGTCTACCAAGCGCCTCGAGACCCTCGGCGCACCCCTCCTCTCCCAGCCCTCGTCCGGGGGGCGTTGATAGCCTGGGAATGCTCGTCGAGGGGAAGGAGCACACAGCATGGACGCTGTCACCCAGTACGCGTGGATCCTCTGGCTCGCGCTGATCCTCATCTTCGTGATCGTCGAGATGATCACTCTCGAGTTCACGTTCCTGATGCTCGCCGTCGGCAGCATCGGCGGTCTGCTGACGGGGCTGGTCGGCGCTCCCTTCTGGGTCCAGGTGCCCGTCGCGGCCGTCCTCGCCGCCCTCCTGCTGTTCACCGTCCGGCCGCCGCTGCTGCGGCTGTTGAAGCGGGGCGGCGATCCCACCCCGAGCGGAGCGGACGCTCTTCTCGGCCTCGCCGGCAGCGTCGTGCTCGCCGGCCCCGGAGCCGGGCAGGTCAAGCTGGCCAACGGCGAGACCTGGACCGTCCGCCTGTCCCCGCTCGTCGAGGACCGCACACTCGGAGTCGGCGAGAGAGTCGTCGTCACCGCCATCGAGGGCGCGACCGCGGTCGTCGTCCCCGCCGAAAGGAGCACACCGTGACACCGTCCTCCGTCGTGACGATCGTCGTCGTCGCCGCCGTCGTCCTCTTCGCGCTGGTCGTCCTCTTCCGGGCGGTCCGCATCATCCCCCAGGCCACCGCCGGGGTCGTGGAGCGCCTCGGCAAGTACCACAAGACCCTGCTGCCGGGCCTCAACCTCGTCGTGCCGTTCATCGACCGGGTCCGCCCGCTGATCGATCTGCGCGAGCAGGTCGTCTCGTTCCCGCCCCAGCCCGTGATCACCGAGGACAACCTCGTCGTGTCGATCGACACGGTCGTCTACTTCCAGGTGACGGACGCCCGGGCGGCGACGTACGAGATCGCGAACTACCTCGGCGCGGTCGAGCAGCTGACCACCACCACGCTCCGCAACGTCGTCGGCGGCCTGAACCTCGAGGAGGCGCTGACCTCCCGCGACAACATCAACGGGCAGCTGCGCATCGTCCTCGACGAGGCCACCGGCAAGTGGGGCATCCGCGTCGGACGGGTGGAGCTCAAGGCCATCGACCCGCCCCTCTCCATCCAGGACTCGATGGAGAAGCAGATGCGCGCCGAGCGCGACCGTCGAGCCGTGATCCTCACCGCCGAGGGCACCAAGCAGTCCCAGATCCTGAACGCCGAGGGTCAGCGCCAGGCCGCGATCCTCGCGGCGGAGGGCCAGGCGAAGGCGGCGGTCCTGCGGGCCGAGGGTGAGGCCAAGGCGATCACCACCGTCTTCCACGCCATCCACGAGGGCCGCCCCGACAGCGAGCTCCTCGCCTACCAGTACCTCCAGACCCTCCCCAAGATCGCCGAGGGCAGCGCGAACAAGCTCTGGGTCATCCCGAGCGAGCTCACCGAGGCGCTGAAGGGCATCGGAGGCGCGCTCGGCCAGCGCAGTCAGACCGCCCCGGCGGTCCGCCCGCAGGACGCGGCGCCCGCGGCGTCCGCGCCTGCCGCATCCGGGTCCGTCGGCTCCTCGCCTGTCGTGTCCGGATCGGACGCGTCCGCCCCCGTGGCGCCCGCGCCGATCGACGGAACTCCCGACTCCGCGCACACTCCCCCGCCGCCGGCCGTCTGATCCGCGGAATCCCGCCCGCGATGCGCGCCTCCGAGCGACCCCTCGTCCTGAGCGGGCCGACGCCCCGGGTGTTCGCGCATCGCGGGTTCGGCCCGCCGGCGGAGGGCAACACGCTCGCCGCCTTCGAGCGTGCCCTCGCCGCGGGTGCGGACCTCCTCGAGACCGACGCGCGCGCCTCCCTCGACGGGGTCGCCGTGCTCGTCCACGACGCCGAGGTGATCGACCGCTCCGGCCGCCGCCACGCCGTGGCCGACACCCGGTGGGAGGAGCTCGCCGACCTCCGGCTGGCGGGCGGTGCCCGGCTCGCCTCCCTCGAGCAGGCCCTCGCCGCACTCCCCCGGGCCCGCTTCACCATCGACGTGAAGTCGCGGGACGCGGTCGGCCCGGTCGTCGCTGCGGTCGCCGGTGCCGCCGCCGCGGAGCGCGTCCTGGTCACCTCGTTCTCCGAGCGTCGGCGTGCGGCCGCCCTCCGCCGCCTGCCCGGTGCGGCCACCTCGGCGTCGGCGGTCCGTTTCGTCGTCGCGCTGGTCGCCGCACACCTCGGTGCCGCCCTCCCCGTGCGCCTCGCTCTCCGCGGCATCGACGCGCTCCAGGTGCCCGAGCGCGCGCTCGGCCTCCCCGTCGCCGAGCCGCGGATCCTCGCCCGGCTGCGAGCGACCGGCTGCGAGATCCACCTCTGGACCATCGACGATCCGGAGCGGATGGAGCAGCTCCTCGCGCTCGGGATCGACGGGCTCGTGACCGACCGCACCGACCTCGCCCGAGCGGCCGTCGACACCCTCCGCGACGCCCGTCGGGGCCGCCCTCAGAAGCCGCGGAATACGCCTCCGACCTGAGGATTCTCTGGCAATGGCAGGGACGGGAAGACCACCTCCAGGTACGACGTTGACACTGGGGAAGCACAGCGAGAGGAGACCACACAATGGCAGATCGAAGCTTGCGAGGAATGCGGCTCGGATCCCAGAGCCTGCAGAGCGAAGAAGGCGTCGTCTTCTCCCCGCGATCGACCTACGAGTACCACTGCGCGAACTGCGGCCACGACACCGACATGGTGTTCTCGGCCGACGCGGAAGCACCGGAGACCTGGGAGTGCCGCTCCTGCGGTCACGAGGCCACTCTGATGGTGGACTCGAAGCCGGTCGTCGTGGACAAGGGCGAGCAGAAGGCTCCGCGCACCCACTGGGACATGCTGCTCGAGCGGCGGACCCGCGCGGAGCTGGAGGAGCTGCTCGAGGAGCGGCTCGCCTATCTGCGCGCCAGGCGCGGCGAGCACAAGATCGGCGCGTAGCGCCGGTCAGCGGGAACGGCGTCGCGGCTCGCGCGTCCTGAGGACGAACGAGACCATGCCGATGAGACCGGCGGCCAGGAAGTACCAGCCGAGGTCTCGCGCCCACACCAGAGCCGGGGTCGTGGTGGAGCTGAGGGGGACCTCATCCACCATGGCACCCGGCTCGAACCATGTCAGGGAGTCGATCGTCGTGCCGTCCGGCCCGATGATCGCACTGGTCCCGACCGTCGAGATGTTGACCACGCTGCGCCCTGTCTCGATGGCGCGCAGGCGCGCGATGGCGAGCTGCTGGACGCTCTCGTCGGTCCGGCCGAAGTCGGCGTTGTTGGTCTGCCCGAGGATGACCTGGGCTCCCCCGTCGACCATCGCGTTCGTCAGCGCGTCGTCCGAGATGTCGAAGCAGATCGCTATGCCCGCGAGCACGCCGTTCACGTCGAAGACGTTGGGACGTGTGCCGATCGAGTAGTCGCGGCTCACCAGGTCGACCAGATCAGGAGCGAACATCCGCCAGAACGCGCGGTCCGGCATGTACTCGGCGAACGGGACAGGGTGCACCTTGTCGTAGACCTGCGTCGCCCCCTCCCCCGCCTTCCAGAGCAGCGAGCTGTTGTAGAAGACGTCGTCCGACGGATTGGTGATCGTGCCCACGATGAACGGCGCGTCCATCGTCCGGCTGAGGTAGTCGAGGACGGCAGCCGACTGGGCGTTCCGGGTCGGATCGATGTCGACCCCGTTCTCGGGCCACACCACCATGTCGACGTCCTCGTCGAGGATCGGCAGCGTCGCCGAGGTGTGGTCCTCGAGGATCTGCCCGCGGTAGCTCTGCGAGAACAGGCCCGCATCGGAGTCGCCCTGGACGGCGGCGATCCGGGTCGTGCCCTCCGTCGGCGCCGGCCAGGCGGGGAACACCAGCGCCACGATCGCGAAGCCCGCGAGAGTGCTCACGCGGGCGGAGGCCGGGACGGAGACCTCGCGGACGGCCTGCGCGAGCACGGCGGCGAGGAACGCCACGACGAAGCCGAGCCCGGCGAAGCCGATCCACGCCGCGAGACCGGCGAGCGGACCGAGGGACTGCGAGATCGCGAGACGGCCCCAGGCGAAGCCGCCGTAGGGCCACACGCTGGTGATCGACTCCCGCCCGATCCAGAGCGCCCCCAGGAGGGCGGGGAGACCGACCATCCGGCCGAGCGGCCCGGTCCAGACGCGGTGGCCGCGCGTGGAGACGACCGCCATGAGCCCGGCGGAGAGGGCGAAGAAGATCGCCTGCAGGCCGGCGAGGGCCACCCACGGGACCGGACCGAGGTAGAGAGTCAGCCACTCGATGTGGACACCCCAGAAGACCGCTCCGCCGACGAGGCCGACGAGGGTCCCGCTCCAGAAGCTCCGCCCCGCCAGCGCGAACAGGATCGCCGCGGCGCCCACGATCGCCAGCGGCCAGACATCGGAGTCGGGGAAGCCGCGGTCGAGCACGGCACCGCCGAGGGCCGCGAGGGGCAGCGCCACCCACAGCGGAACGGTCCGCCCGTCGGGCGGAGGAGCGAGGGGCGTCATGCGACGGTCGAGTACGCGACGATGCCCCGGCGGACCAGGTCGAGGGCGGTCCGGGCCGCCCGGCCGACCTTGCCCTCGGCGACGACGGAGAGCTGGTCGAGGAGGTCGATGGTCTGCTTCGCCCAGCGCACGAAGTCGCCGGCGGCCATGTCGGACTCGCGGAGCACCATGTCGAGCGGCATGCCCTTGGCCCACATGTTCATCGAGAGCGCGAGGCTCGTCGAGATCGGGTTGCTGCCCGGCAGGCGGTGGTCGCGCTCGACGTCGTCGAGCCGGGCCCACAGCAGCTGGGTCCTCTCCAGCGCCTCCGGGAACGCGCCGCGGGGCAGGAACTGCTCGCCCAGCGTCCCCTCCTCGCGTCGCGGCTCGAAGACGAGGCAGCACGCCATCGCCGCGAGGCCGGCCGGATCGAGCTCCGTCCACGCCTGCTTCCGGAGGCACTCGGCGACCAGCAGGTCCCGCTCCCCGTAGATCCGGCGGAGCGTGCGTCCGTTCGGCGTCAGCGAGAGCTCGCCGACCTCGTCCCGGCGGAAGTAGCCCAGCTCGAGCAGCACGTCCGTGATGTGGTCGAAGATGCGGGCGACGGCGCCGGTGCGCGAGCGGATCTGACGCTCGATCTCGTCGGTCTCGCGGCGCAGCTTCCACCACCGCTCGGCCCAGCGGGCGTGCTGCTCGCGGTCGGAGCAGGCGTGGCACGGGTGGGCCTTCATCCGGCGCCGCAGGCTCGTGAGCTGTCCCTGGCGCTTCTCGCGCTCGGCGTGGGAGGCCGATTCGCCGCGCACCGCCCCCCGGCGCTCGAGGTCGCCGATCTCGCGGCGGATCGCCGCGTACTGCTCGAAGTCGCCCAGGTGGCACTGCATCGCCGTGACGTAGCCCGCCATCGACTCCTCCTGCTGGCGGACCCGGCGGGCGAGATCGACGACGGACCGGTCGGCCTGGAACTGCGCGAACGACGACTCGAGGATCTCGCGCGTGCGCACCCGCCCGAACTGCTCGATCAGGTTCGCGGCCATGTTGTAGCTGGGCCGGAAGCTGGAGTTGAGCGGGTAGGTCCGCCGCGAGGCGAGGGACGCGACCGCCTGCGGGTCCATCCCGCCGCGCCACTGGATCACCGAGTGGCCCTCGACGTCGATGCCCCGTCGGCCGGCGCGGCCGGTGAGCTGGGTGTACTCCCCCGGCGTGATCGGGACGCGCGCCTCGCCGTTGAACTTCTCGAGCTTCTCGAGGACGACCGTGCGGGCCGGCATGTTGATGCCGAGCGCGAGCGTCTCGGTCGCGAAGACCACGCGCACGAGCCGGCGCAGGAACAGCTCCTCCACGACCTCCTTGAAGGCGGGGAGCATCCCGGCGTGGTGCGCGGCGACGCCCCGCTGGAGTCCGTCGAGCCACTCCCAGTAGCCGAGCACCGCGAGGTCCTCGTCTCGGATGGTCCGGCAGCGCTCCTCGACGATCGCGCGGATCTCGTCGCGCTCGTGGCGCTCGGTGAGGCGCACGCCCGACCGGAGGACCTGGCGCACGGCCTGGTCGCAGCCCGCGCGGCTGAAGACGAAGAAGATCGCGGGGAGGAGGTTCTTGCCGCGCAGGATCTCGACGACCTCCGAGCGCAGCACGAGCTCCTCGGTGCGCTGCTCCGGGTAGCGGCCGCGACCGCCTCGGCCGTTGCGGCCGCCCCGGCCGCCGCGCTCGACCCGGGAGCCGCCCTGGGCCATGCGGGCGAGCTCCGGGTTCACCCGGTTCGTCGCCGCCCGTCCGGAGGAGTCGAAGAGGTCGACGAGCTTGCCGCCCACCAGCACGTGCTGGTCGAGCGGGACGGGGCGCTCCTCGGAGACGATGACCTCGGTCTCGCCGCGGACGGTCTGGAGCCAGTCGCCGAACTCCTCGGCGTTCGACACGGTCGCGCTGAGCGAGACCAGCCGCACCCGCTGCGGGAGGTGGATGATGACCTCCTCCCAGACGGCGCCGCGGAAGCGGTCGGCGAGATAGTGCACCTCGTCCATCACGACATAGGCGAGGTCGCGCAGGAGGTCCGAGTCCGCGTACAGCATGTTGCGCAGCACCTCGGTCGTCATCACGACGATGCGGGCTCGCGCGTTGACGTTCGAGTCGCCGGTCAGCAGGCCGACCTCGGAAGCTCCGTAGTCGTCGACGAACTCCTGGAACTTCTGGTTGCTCAGCGCCTTCATCGGCGTCGTGTAGAAGACCTTGGCCGTCGGGTCCTGCATGGCCAGATGGATCGCGAACTCCGCCACCGCGGTCTTGCCGGCACCGGTCGGCGCGGCGACGAGGACGCTGTGCCCGTCGTCGAGCGCGCTGCAGGCCTCGTACTGGAAGGGGTCGAGATCGAACGCGAGGGTCGAGCGGAAAGCCTCGACCCTCGCGTGGCCCTGGCGCGTCCGGAACGCGGCGAACCGCTCGGAAGGAGACGGTCCGGTCACGCGGGCAGGTCGGAGGGGCTGCCGTCGAACACCAGCTGGCGCTTGGCGGCGCGCCTGTCGTGCAGGATCGCGATCCCGCAGGCGAGGAAGAACAGGAAGATGATCGGGATGGCCAGGAGGAACATCGAGATCGGGTCGGCCGCGGGGGTCGCGATCGCCGTGAAGAGCACGATCGCCATGATCGCGAGGCGCCACGACTTGAGGATCAGCATGCCGGGGAGGATGCCGAGGAAGTTGAGGAGCACCAGGAAGACGGGCAGCACGAAGGCGATGCCGACGACCAGCACGAGCTTGAGAACGAACTCGTAGTAGACCTTGGCGTCGAGGAAGCTCGCCGCGTCGCTGCCGGTGAAGCTGGTCAGGAGCTCCACGATGTGCGGGAACACGAACCAGCCGGCCGCGCAGCCCGCGAAGAACAGCGGGATGGCGGTGAGGATGAAGCCGAGGCCGTACCGCATCTCCTTGCGGGTCAGGCCCGGGACGAGGAACGCCCAGATCTGGTAGAGCCAGACCGGGCTCGCCAGGACGACGCCGACCGTGATGGCGATCTGGAGCCGCAGGTCGAAGGCGCCGGCGATCGTCGGGAAGTTGAGGATCGCCTCCTTGCCCTGGGTGGCGGCCACCTCGGAGATCGGAGCCTTGAGCGCCTCGAAGACCCACTCCGAGACGAACCAGCCCGCGACGCACGCGATGACGATCGTGATCGCCGACTTGAAGAGCCTGTTGCGAAGCTCGACGAGATGAGCCCCGAGCGACATGCGCCCGTCGGGGTTCTTCGTCCGCTTCGTCCGTGGCTTCTTCGATGCCACGGACGTCATTACTTGAGCGGGGACTCGGGCGGCGTGGTGGTGCCGGTGCCGGTGGTCGTGCCGGTGGATCCGGCGACGGTGCCGGTGGTCCCCTCGGTCGACTCACGGCGCTCGGTGCCGTCCTCGTCCTTCATGGTCTTGACCTCGCTCTTGAAGATCCGCATCGACTGCCCGACACTGCGGGCCAGCTGCGGGAGCTTGGGCGCACCGAACAGGAGGAGGATCACGGCGAGGATGATGAGGAGGTGCCACCCCTGGAGGCCAGCGAACATTGCAGACTCACTTCACTTGTCGGTTGCGGTGTACGAGGAGCTTACCCCGTTCGACCCTTCCTGACCGGCGGAGATCGATCCTGTCGCGACGTGCGTCGCGTCGGCCCTCGTGCGCACGCCTCACGTCGTCGCGATCGGCGAACAGCGACGAAGGCGGCCGGGGCGGCAGGTCGTCCGTCACTCCGGGACTCAGTGCCTCGAGTTTCGCGGTGACCTCCGACAGCTGTCCGAGGAGCGTCTTCCCCTTGCGCCAGTAGGAGAGGGCGAAGAGGACCAGCATCGTCAGAGCGCCCAGCGCGAGGCCGAGCCAGATCAGGATCCACGACCACCACGTCATGACGGCTCCCCCTCGTTCGCGGCGAGTGCGGCGGCGACCCAGTGCGCGACCGCGGTGCGCGCCTCCGGGGGCGCCACCACGGTGACGAGTCCCGCCAATGACGCCACCAGGCGTGTCAGTCCCTGCAGATGGGCGACGCGGAGACGGACGAGGACGCCGTGGTCCTCCTCCCCCGGCTCCGGATCAGGGAACTCGGCGTCCGCCGCGTAGTCGCCCAGCAGCACGACGGCGCTGGGGGCGACGCGCAGGTCCACGACGAGATCGGAGGCGGAGGCCTCGAAGAGTCGCTCCGAGAGGGTCACCTCGTTGCGGCGCCGGACGATCGGCGTCCCCGTATCGCGGAGGGAGCGCATCCTGTCGACGCGGAACGTCCTGACGCCCTCGCGGAGGTGGTCCCATCCGCGGAGGTACCAGTCCCGGTCGACCGATTCGAGCACGAAGGGGTCGACGAGCCGGGACTCGGTCTCGCCGCGGGCGCTGCGGTAGTCGAACGCGACCTGCGTCGCGGAGTCCATCGCGGTCCGCAGGAGCGCCACAGCGGTGTCGGCGCCCGTGCCGCGCGAGACCGCCACCGCGCTCGGGGCCGAGGAGGCGCCGCGCGCGAGCTTCCCCATCAGCGAGGCGATCCGGTCGTTGCCCTGGTTCTCGGGCAGGGCTGCGAGGTACTGCATGCCGGCGATGAGGGCCGCGGCCTCGCGCGCCGAGAACCTCGGCGAGTCGTCGATGGCGACCTGGTGGGTGAGGACGACGTGGTCGTTCTCCTCGAAGTCGTCCCAGCCGATGTCGAAGAGGTCGTTCGCCTGGTACTGCGCGGTCTCGCCGGGGATGCCCGAGACGGCGATGAGTCGCACCGCGCGGCGCACCTCCTCCTCCGGGATCTCGAAGTGCGCGGCGACCTCGGCGACGGAGACGCGGCCCCGGTCGAGCAGGTAGGGCACGAGGGAGAGCAGGACGGCCAGGCGGTCGCGCGCCTGCAGGGAGCGGGGCCTAGCCACGGGGATCCCCTCCATGGTCGGCCAGGGTGCGGCGGAGGCGGTCGAGGACGCGTCGGCGGAGCTCCTCCGGCTCGAGCACCCGCACCTCGGGACCGTGGCCGGCGAGCTCGTCGGCGAGCACGTCCGGGTCTGTGTAGTGCAGGCGCAGCAGGCCCTGGCCCTCGCCCTCGGCCTCGGCACGCCCGCCGAGACGGAGGGCGGCGTCGGAGTCGGGGGCGACGCGCAGGAGCGCGCTGTTGCGCTGCAGGATCTCGTCGAGCTGGGCGAGAGCGGTCGCCGCGTGGTCCCCCTCGGCGGGGGGCGCGATGCGGCCGGTCGGTGCGACCGGCCCGACGATCCGCGACAGGAGGAAGGTCCGCGTGCCCTCGGCGCCCTCGTCCCAGCCGTGGAGGTGCCAGCGCCCCTGGTGGTTCACCAGGGCGCGCGGCTGCACGGTGCGCACGCGCGGCTCCTCGCCGCCGGGCTTGAGGTAGGGGAAACGGACGACCTGGCCGCGGTCGAGCGCGGCGTTGAGCGGCTCGAACGAGGCCTCGCGGACCCGGATCGAGGGGCTGATGCCGATGACGGGATCGACGGACTCGACTCCGATCGAGCGCAGCTTGATCAGCGCGCGCCGCGACTCCGCCGAGAGCGTCCCCTCACGCCAGACGGCACCGGCCAGGCGGAGCAGGGCGAGCTCCTCAGGATCGAAGGTCAGGTCGGCCGGGAGGTCGTAGCTGCGCTTCGCGATGCGGTACCGGACGGTCTGGGTGTTGCCCGGGTCGCCCGGGGCGTCGACCGTCTCGATCGGGATGCCCAGCTCGCGCAGGTCGTCCTTGTCGCGCTCGAACTGGCGCTCGAGCGAGGTCCGATCGCCCCGGCCCACCCGCTGCCGGTAGCCCTGCACCGTCGAGAGGACGTCGGCCTTCGTCAGTCCGTTCTCGGCCGCGACGAGCGCGAGCACGAGGTTGAACAGACGCTCCTCGGCCGGGACGCGGCTCGAGGACGGGGCGTCGGAAGGCACGCCCTCCAGTCTAGGGCCGGGCCCGGTCAGACCTTTCCGAGGATGTCGGCGACGAAGATCAGCGTGGCGCCGCCGGGGATCCCGCCCTGGGGCGAGCCCTGGTCGCCGTAGCCCTGGTCCGGCGGGATGACCGCGATGACCTGGGAGCCCACGGGCTGGCCGATGAGGGCGTCGGCGAACCCGGCGATCACTCCGCCCTGGGTGGTCGAGCCGTCGGCGGCCGTGAAGACGGCGGGCGCGCCCTTCTCCCAGCTGGAGTCGAACACCTTCCCGTCGCTCCACTGCCAGCCCGTGTAGGCCACGACGACCTGGTCGCCCTCGGCGACGACGTCGCCGTCGCCCTTCTTGAGCTGGGCGATGCGGAGGTCGGTCGGCGCGTCGCCGGAGGGCTTCGCGAGCCCCGGACGTCCGTCGTCGCCGAGGGTCACCGTCGGGAAGCCGTCGGGCGCGGGCTGGGCGGCGCCGTTCGCGCGGGCCAGCGAGGCCTCGCGGACGTCCGCGACGAGCACGAGCGTGTCGTCCTCCGAGATGCCCAGCTGCGACGAGGACTGGCCGAAGCCGTCCTCGGGGGCGATCGCGATGGCGACGCGCGAGCCGACCTGCGTGCAGAGGAGGCCCTCGTTCAGGCCGACGAGCCCGGCTCCGCCGACGCCGAAGCGGGCGGTGCTCGACCCGTCGTAGGGCGAGGTCTCGAGCACGGTGCCGTCCGCTCCGTTGACCAGGGTGTAGTCGATGGTGACGAGCTGGCCCTTCTCGAGCGGTGCGCCCGAGCCCTCGATGAGGGTGCTCACCTGCGTGCCGTCCGCCTTCAGCGGCGTCGGGACGCTGACGTCCGGCTTCGCTCCGAAGTCGCCCGTGGCGCTGACCGCCGCCGAGGAGTCGCCGGAGGAGAACGGAGCGTCGCAGTCGGCCTGCGAGGAGGACGCGGTGCATCCGGTGAGAGCGGCGACGATGCCGATGCCGGCGATGAGCGCGGTGGTCCTGCGCACGGGTCCTCGATTCGAGAGAAGGGGAGCGGTGACGCCCGAGGTGGAGACGGCCCGGAGGCCGGGAACAGCTTAGAGGATGCCCTCGTCGTCGGGCTCCGCGGTCTCCTCGCCGAAGCCGCGGGCCCGCGAGAGCTCGGCACTGGTGGCGGACTCGCGGACCCGCTTGCGCAGGCTCTTGGGGCTCACGGCACGCTCGCCGAGCGCGCCGGGCGTCCAGGCCTCCACGTCCTCGTCGCTGAAGTCGGTCTTCGACGGGCGCCGCTTGAGCTCGGGGAGCACGGTGTCCGGAGCGAGCCGGCGCGCGGTGATGAGGAAGCCGGTGTGGCCGATCATCCGGTGGTCCGGCCGGACCGCGAGGCCCTCGACGTGCCAGCCGCGGACCATGGTCTCGTTCGACGAGGGGTTCGTGAACAGGCCCGAGGCGCGGATCGCCTCCGCCGTCCGCGAGAGCTGAGTGACGGTGGCCACGTAGCAGAGGAGCACTCCCCCGGGCGTGAGAGCCACGGCGGCGACGTCGAGGCACTCCCACGGTGCGAGCATGTCGAGCACGACGCGGTCGGCCTCGCCGGACGGGACGGTGCCGGGCAGCGCCTCGACGAGGTCGCCGACGGTGACGCTCCAGTTGTCGGGCGTGTAGCCCAGGAAGGTCTCGATGTTCGCCCGTGCGACATCGGCGAACTCCTCGCGCCGCTCGAACGACGACAGCCGTCCGGTCGGCCCGACCGCCCGCAGCAGCCAGAGCGAGAGCGCGCCGGAGCCGACACCGGCCTCGACGACGCGGGCGCCGGGGAAGACGTCGGCGAGGGCGAGGATCTGGGCGGCGTCCTTCGGGTACACGATCGCCGCGCCGCGGGGCATCGACATCACGAAGTCGGCGAGGAGGGGACGCAGTGCGAGGTGCTCGACGCCGACGGTGTTGGTCACCACGGAGCCGTCGGGCAGCCCGATCACCGTGTCGTGCTCGATGCCGCCCCGGTGGGTGTGGAACACCGTGCCGGGAACGAGCGTGATGGTGTTCATCCGCCCCTTGGGGCCCGTCAGCTGGACGCGGTCCCCCGCGCGGAAAGGTCCGGAATGCTGCAGTGCCTCACCGGTCATCGGCGGGCCTCCGTCTCGGTCGTGGCCGGGCCGGAGCCGCGGTGCTCGGAGGACACCGACGCGAGGTCCGCGACGGTGCGGCCCGCGAGGGTGGGCCAGAGGGCGTAGGGGGCGGCGGGGTCCAGCTCGAGCTGGTGCGGGACGCCGATCGCCGCGGCACCGGAGGCGACGGCCGCGCCGAGGCCCGGGAGGGAGTCCTCGATCGCCACGCAGGCGGCGATGTCGACGCCGAGAGTGCTCGCAGCGAGGAGGTACGCCTCCGGATCGGGCTTGCTGCGCTCGACCATGCCCCCGCTGACGACGGCCGCGAAGGCGGGGAACGGGATCCGGTCGACGACGGCCGCGGCCATCCGCGAGATCGACATCGTGACCAGCGCCTGCGGTACTCCCGCGTCGGACACCGCGCGCAGCAGCTCGAGCGCGCCCGGGCGCCACGGGATGCTCACGGCCAGCCGGTCGACGACCTCGTCGGTCATCCGGTCGATGATCGCGTCGACGGAGAGGTCGACGCCCTTGCCCTGCAGGATGCGGGCGGCGGCGGGCAGGCCCGAGCCGACGAGTCCCATCGCGTCCTCGTGCGTCCACACTCCGCCGAAGGAGGAGACGAGCGCGTGCTCCGAGGCCATCCAGTACGGCTCGGTGTCGACGAGCGTCCCGTCCATGTCCCAGAGGACGGCGTCGGGGACGGCTGCTCCTTCGAGCGGCTCGGAGGACAGCGGCCGGGCGGAGGTCTCGGGAGTCACGAGCGACCATGGTACCGGCAGGGCCGCGCCCCTCCCCGGCCGCGGGCCGAGAGCGAACAGCGCGGTCGATCCCGCCGGGCGGGACGGGCGGGGTCGGAGGCGGTCCTATCCTGGACGGAGGGACAGGCGCGGTGTGCGCTCCCCGGACATCGAGCCGAACGCGGAGATCCTGCCTATGAATGTGATCACGGGGAACGTCCTGGTCGTGGCCTTCGAGGGCTGGAACGACGCCGGGGACGCCGCCAGCGGCGCGCTGCGGCTGGTCAAGGACGCCGGGGAGTACGTGCCCCTCTTCGCCGTCGACGCCGAGCAGTACTACGACTTCCAGTACACCCGCCCCATGCTCTCGATCGGCGAGGACGGCCGTCGCAGTCTCGCCTGGCCCGGCACCCAGATCTTCGGCCCGGCCGACACCTCGGTCGACGCCGAGAGCGCGCTGTACCTCATGATCGGCACCGAGCCCTCGCGCAGCTGGAAGAGCTTCGCCGCCGAGGTCGTCGACGCCATGCTCGCGATCGACATCTCCGCCGTCGTCTTCCTCGGCGCGATGCTCGCCGACGTCCCGCACACCCGGCCGATCTCGATCTTCGCCTCGAGCGAGAACGCGGAGCTGCGCAGCTCGTTCGAGCTCGAGCGCTCCAGCTACGAGGGGCCGGTCGGCATCCTCAGCGTGATCGGCGAGGCCGCGCAGAAGGTCGGCATCCCCGCCGTCTCGATCTGGGCCTCCGTCCCGCACTACGTGCACAACGCGCCCTCGCCCAAGGCGATGCTGGCGCTGCTCGAGAAGCTCGAGGAGGTCGTCGGCCTGGCGATCCCCCGCGGCGACCTCGTCGAGGAGGCGGAGGAGTGGGAGCACGGCATCGACGCCCTCGCCGCCGAGGACGAGGAGATGGCGGCGTACATCGCCCAGCTCGAGCAGGCGCGCGACACCGTCGACTCGCCCGAGGCGAGCGGCGAGGCGATCGCCCAGGAGTTCGAGCGCTACCTGCGCCGCCGCGGCGACGGCCGCTCGGGCGAGGAGCCCTGGCGGCCGTAGCCCCCGCCGGCGCTCGAGCGTCGGAGCCGGCGATCACAGGACCGGTCCCGACCGGTGACCCTCCGGCCTTCCTCAGAGGACCGGGCCCTGAGGGGGTCCGAGCCGGTCGGGCCTGAGGCCGGTCGGGCCTCAGGCCGGTCGGGCTCAGGCCGGACCGACCACGGACCGGACACGCCTCGAGCCGGACGGGCGTCAGGCCGGACGGACTCCGAGCAGGGCGTCGACCGCGTCGCGCAGGAGCGACGGGTCGTCCACGCCCTCGGTGAGTGCGGCGTCCACGACCGCGAGGGCGGCCGGAGTGTCGAGGTCGTCGGCCAGCACCTCGCGCAGCTGCGTCAGCACCTCGAGCGCCGAGCGCGGTCCGACGGCGGCGAGGGCCGACTCCCAGCGCGCCAGGCGCGCCTCGGCCGACGGCAGGTCCTCGGGCAGCCACTCCCAGTCGGAGCGGTAGTGGTGCGCGAGGAGTGCGAGGCGGATCGCTCGCGCGTCCGCTCCTTCGCTCCGCAGACGCGAGACCAGCACCAGGTTGCCGAGCGACTTGCTCATCTTCTCGCCCTGGTAGGCGACCATCCCGGCGTGCGCGTAGGCGCGGGCCAGAGGACGGCCGGACAGGGAGGCGGCGTGGCCGGCGCTGAACTCGTGGTGCGGGAAGACCAGGTCGCTCCCGCCGCCCTGCAGGGTGAACTCGGGTCCGAGCCGGTCGAGGGCGATCACCGAGCACTCGATGTGCCAGCCCGGACGACCGCGGCCGACCTCGGCGTCCCAGGCGGGCTCGCCGGCGCGCTCGGCGCGCCAGAGCAGCGGATCGAGGGGGTCGCGCTTGCCGGCGCGCTCCGGGTCGCCCCCGCGCAGCGCCGAGAAGCGGACCATCGACTCCGCGTCGAGCCGGCTCTCGCTGCCCAGGTGCCAGACGGCGCTCTCGGCCGCGGCGATGTCGTAGTAGAGGTCGCTCGCGCCGTCCTCCGCCGCGTCCGGAGCAGGGACGCGGTAGGCGACGCCGTCGCGCTCCAGACGGGCGACCGCCTCCGCGATGGGATCCACCGTCTCGGTGACGCCGACGTAGTGCTGCGGAGGCAGGACGCGCAGCGCGGCCATGTCGCCGCGGAACAGCTCGACCTGCTCCTCGGCCAGGTCTCGCCAGTCGACGCCGGTGGCCGTCGCCCGCTCGAGCAGCGGGTCGTCGACGTCGGTCACGTTCTGGGCGTACTCGACCGTGTAGCCCGCGTCGAGCCAGACGCGCTGGACCGTGTCGAAGGCGAGGTAGGTCGACGCGTGCCCGAGATGGGTGGCGTCGTAGGGCGTGATGCCGCAGACGTAGAGGCTCGCGACTCCGCTGGGCGCGTCGAGCTCGACGGGGCCGGCGGTCGCGGTGTCGTGCAGGCGCGGGGCGCTCCCCCGGCCGGGCAGGGCGGGGACGTCCGCGGCGGTCCAGGCGCGCATCTAGGCGGCGATCAGGCCGGTGGCGAGCGCGACCATCAGGACGACGCCGAGCACGATGCGGTACACGACGAACGGGAGGAAGCTGCGGCGGGAGATGTAGCTCATGAAGAACGCGATCACGACGAAGCCGACCACGAACGCGACGATGGTCGCCACCAGGGTCTCGAGCCCGCCGACCTGGACCTGGTTCGGGAGCACCACCGGGTCGCTGATGCTCTTGTACAGCTGGTAGAGGCCGCTGCCGAACACCGCGGGGATCGCGAGGAGGAAGGAGTAGCGCGCCGCCGCTTTGCGCTCGTAGCCGAGGAAGAGGCCGGCGGTGATGGTGCCTCCCGACCGGGAGACGCCGGGGATCAGGGCGAGCGCCTGCGCGCCTCCGAAGATCAGGCCGTCGCGGACGCCCAGATCGCGCAGGCGGCGCTTCTTCGCGCCGACCGCGTCGGCGATGCCGAGCAGGATGCCGAAGAGGATGAGGGTGGTGGCCACCACCCACAGGGAGCGGAGGGTCGTCTCGATCGCGTCCTGGAAGACGAGGCCGAGGACGATGATCGGGAGGCTGCCCAGGATGATCAGCCAGCCCATGCGGGCGTCCGGGTCCGAGCGCGGGATGCGGCCGACCAGGGAGCGGGACCAGTGCGACACGATCCGCACGATGTCGCGCCAGAAGTAGATGATGACGGCGGTCTCGGTGCCCAGCTGCGTGATCGCGGTGAACGCGGCTCCGGTGTCGCGGCCGCCGAGACCGGGCAGCAGCTCGCTGACGATCCGGAGGTGGGCGCTGGAGGAGATGGGGAGGAATTCGGTCAGACCCTGGACGAGTCCCAGGATCAGCGCGTCGAGCAGGCCCATGCGTCACTTTCGAGGAGGGCTGGGGCGTCGTCGGCCAGCAGTCGGTCGGGATCGGTCGGTGCTGACCCGGTCCGCGGCGCCGTCAGGAGCTCAGCAGGAGATCGGTCAGGACCTTCCTGCCAAACACTAGTGCGTCCAGTGGAACGCGCTCGTCGACCCCGTGGAACAGCGCCGGGAAGTCCAGGGACGACGGCAGCTGGAGCGGCGCGAACCCGTAGCCGGTGATGCCGAGCGTCGAGAGCGCCTTGTTGTCGGTGCCTCCGGAGAGCAGGTACGGCAGGACCTCGGCGCCCGGGTCGAACCGGCGGATCGAGGCGGCCATGCTCTCGACGAGGGGGCCGGCGAAGGGCACCTCGAGCCCGATGTCGCGGTGCTGGACGAGGATCTCGACATGCTGGCCCGCGAGGACCTTCAGGCGCTCGAGCACCGCGTCCTCCTCGCCGGGGAGGACGCGCACGTCGATGGTGGCCTCCGCCGTGCCCGGGATGACGTTGGCCTTGTAGCCGGCCGACAGCATCGACGGATTCGCGGTGGTGCGCAGCGTCGCGGCGATGAAGCGCGAGGCGGTGCCGGTGGCGAGTGCGAGCTCCTCCGGAGTGCTGCGCTGAGGGTCGTGGCCGAGCAGGCGGGCGACCTCGTCGAGCAGCTCGCGCGTGGTGTCGGTGAGGCGGGTGGGCCACTCCTCGCTGCCGATGCGGGCGATCGCCTGCGCCAGCCGGGTGACGGCGTTTTCGGAGTTGATCTGCGAGCCGTGCCCCGCCGTGCCGTGCGCGCGGAGGGTCAGCCACATCAGCGCCTTCTCGCCCGTCTGCACGAGGTAGGCGCGCTTGCCCGCCAGCTCGATCGAGTAGCCGCCGACCTCGCTGATCGCCTCGGTCGCTCCGGCGAAGAGCTCGGGCCGCTCACGGGCCAGGAATCCCGAGCCCCGCACGCCGCCCGCCTCCTCGTCGGCGAAGAAGGCGATGACGAGGTCGCGGGAGGGGCGCCTCCCCTCGCGGAGGATGTCGCCGAGCGAGGCGAGGATCATCGCGTCCATGTTCTTCATGTCGACCGCGCCGCGGCCCCAGAGCATGCCGTCCTTGATCTCGCCGCCGAACGGATCGACGCTCCAGTTGTCGGCGATGGCGGGCACCACGTCGAGGTGCCCGTGGACGACGAGGGCGCCGCGCTCGCGGTCCTCCCCCGCGACCCGCGCCACGACGCTCGTGCGTCCCGGGTCGGAGTCGATCAGCTCGGGCTCGAGGCCGAGGTCGCGCAGCTTCGCCGCGACGTACTCCGCGGCCGGGCGCTCCGGCTCCGCCTTCCCGTCGCCGTAGTTGCTGGTGTCGAAGCGGATGAGATCGCGCGCGATGAGCGCGGTCTCGTCGAGGGTGCTGTCGGCCACGGGCGCGCTGTCGATGCTGTCGGACATGCGGGCAACGGTACCGGCGCGGGCTCGACGGCGCGCGGAGGCCGGGGGGCCGGGGGGTGGCGTGAGAGGCTCCGGAACCGTGCTAATGTCTTCTTCGGCCGCGGAAACGCAGGTCGAAGGAAACACTCGTCCGGGTGGCGGAAATGGCAGACGCGCTAGCTTGAGGTGCTAGTGCCCGTATAGGGCGTGGGGGTTCAAGTCCCCCCTCGGACACACTGATCGGAACCCCTCGTCCCTCTTCGGAGAGGCGGGGGGTTCCGTCGTTTCCGGCACCGTCCCCTCCTCGCGTCGGCGGGAGGGATGCGAGGGGCGGAGAAAGACGGACGCCCCGCCTCTCCTCGAGGAGACGGGGCGTCCGGCATCGGGCCTCGGCGTCAGACTCTCACGGTCGCCGGCGACCAGCCGAGAGCCGGGGCGATCGACTCCGCCACGGTGCGCAGGAGCCGCGCGTTGTACTCGACGCCCAGCTGGTTGGGCACGGTGAGCAGCAGCGTGTCCGCCTCCTGCACGGCGACGTCGGCGGCCAGCTCGGCGGCCACGCCGTCCGGCTCGCCCGTGTAGCTGCGGCCGAAGCGGGCGCGGACGCCCTCGAGGGTGGCGACCTGGTCCTGCTCGCCGCGGCCGCCGAAGTACAGGCGGTCGAGATCGGTCGTGATCGGAAGGACGCTGCGCGAGACGGAGACACGCGGGGCGCGCTCCCAGCCCGCCTCGCTCCAGGCGGCGCGGTAGTCGCGGATCTGGCGCGCCTGCAGCTCGTCGAAGGGCACGCCCTCCTCCTCCAGGAGCAGGGTCGACGACTGCAGGTTCATGCCCTGCTCGGCGGCCCAGCGAGCGGTCGCGAAGCTGCCCGCACCCCACCAGATCCGGTCCGCGAGCCCGGGCGAGTGCGGCTCGATCGAGAGCGGGAGCGATTGGCGCGTCATCGCCGGATCCGACTGCGCGACCGGCGCCCCGGCGAGCGCTTCCCGGAGGATCCGCACCTTCTCCCGGGCGAGGTCGGAGTCGGTCATCCCCTCAGGCGGAACGAAGCCGAACGCCTCGGACCCGCGCAGGGCCGTCTCGGGCGATCCCCGGCTGACGCCGAGCTCGAGCCGGCCGCCCGAGATCAGGTCGGCGGCAGCCGCCTCCTCCGCCATGTAGAGCGGGTTCTCGTAGCGCATGTCGATGACCCCGGTGCCGATCTCGATGCGGCGGGTGCGCGCGGCGATCGCCGCCAGCAGCGGGAAGGGCGAGGCGAGCTGCGGCGCGAAGTGGTGCACGCGGACGTAGGCGCCGTCGATGCCGATCTCCTCCGCCGCCTCCGCGAGCTCGATCGTCTGGAGGAGGACGTCGCGGGCGGAGCGCGTCTGCGACCCGGGGACCGATTGGTAATGGCCGAAGGAGAGGAAGCCGATGCGCGAGACCATGCCTGCCTCAGCGCTCGGAGGTCCACCGCTATTCCCGGTGGTGCGCACGGTGGACGCCGAACCGCGACAGAGCTGCCGAGGAGTGCTCAATACTCGTATGGTGGTCGATGCCTGGTGGTCGGGCGGAGATGGGGTCGTCGTGGAGACGACGGATGAACGCTTCGAGCCGTTTCTCACGGTCGGCGTCGAGACGATCAGCGGGTCGCAGGTGCCGGTTCGCGCTCTCGGACCGCAGCGGGATCGCACGCCCGAGCGCGGCTCCGCGTCAGTGCGCCTCGAAGTCGGCGGAGACCGACGCGGTGACCTCGATGTCCTCCGGCTTGAGGGCCAGCGGCTCCTCCGACGAGGAGAACGCCTTGGCGCGGCTCATCAGCGCCGAGCCGCCCTCGATGCGCGTGTGCGGGCGCAGGCCCGGCTCGAAGAGGGTCAGCACCCGTACCTCGGTCAGGCCGAGGGCTGCCGCGTAGGCCTCGGCCCGCTCGCGCGCGTCGCGCACGGCAGCGGTACGGACCTCGCGCTCGATGCCCGCCCGTCGCGCCGCCGTCACGTCCCAGTCGACCCCCGAGATCTGGATCCCCGGCACCTCCGAGATCGAGCCGACCCAGCGCCCGAGAGCCGCGAAGTCGCGGTACTTCACCCGGATCCCGGCGGCCGCGACGTGGAACAGCTGCGTGACGTCCGAGTCCTTGATGTACCGGCGGACCGAGGACACCGAGATCTGATCGGAGGACCACCAGGTGGCGGCGCCGGACGCCTGCTCGGCGGCCGCCTCCTCCCGGACCCGCGCATGCAGGGCGGTGACCTCGGCGAGCGCCTGGGGCCGGGACCGCGACTCGCGCCGGATCTCGAGGCGGACGGTGCCGCGCTCGGCGGGGTGGAAGTGCTGGGCGAGACCGGCGACGGTGATGGTGACCATGGTCCCATCGTGCCGTACGCACCCCGTCAGCTCCGAGCGGCGAGCATCGCTCGGATGCGCTCGGCGAGGGCCCGCTCCGTCGTCAGGTTGCTGACCAGCTGGGCGCGGTGGCCCCCACAGGCACCCGGAAGGGGTTCTCCGGTTCTCGGGTCGATCCGGCCCAGCAGTGCCCGCTCCCCCTGGGCGATCGACGCCTCGAGCAGGGCGAGCCGCCGCTCGAGCCGCTCGGTCTCGAAGCTCTCGGGCGTGATGTCGGACTCGCGGAAGTGGCCGGCTGTGGAAGTGGGGACGCTCATCGATGATCCGTTCCGTCGGGGCGCCCAGGAGCGGCGCCATCACCAGGAAGACACCGGAGAACGGAGATCATGACGCGAAGGCGCGAAATGAACTGATTCGTGGCGCGCCTCCGGCGGTCAGGAGCGGAAGACGGCCAGGTTCTCGTTCTCCACGATGGCGAGGGTGCGGACGAGCCGGGTGTAGCGCTCGACCAGCTCGCCCTCACCCGCTCCCTGACCCAGCAGGGCCGAGAAGCTCTCGGCGGGGAAGAGGGAGACGATCTCCATCGCGACGGCCCGCGCGTGCTCGGAGGAGAGAGTGCGCGCGTACTCCAGAGCGCGGGTCAGCTGCGGCCTCTCCTCGCCCCCGGGACTCTCCGACGGCGAGGTCGTGGCGGCATGGCCGAGGACCGCCACGAAGACCCGGGCGATCTCGTCGACCCGGAGCGCGCGGACCAGGGTCAGCAGACGCGAGGAGACGCGGGAGACGCCGCGCGCCAGGAGCTCTCCACTGAGGGCGCGCACCTCGATCACGTCGCCGCCGCCGAACTCGCCGGAGACGCGCTTGATGCCCGAGGCGAACAGGCTCGAGCCCGCGCCGATGCTCCGCTCGGCCTCGAGGTTGATCTCGACGCGGCCGCGGCCGGTGGCCACTCCGGAGATCCAGCGCTGCTCCACGGGCGGATGCGCGTGCACGGCTCGGACGAGGGTGCCCGGACCCGGCCCACCCAGAGCGCCCAGGATGACCTCGGGGGTGCGCGCCCCGGCGATCCTGGTCGAGACTCCGTTGTGCGCGGCGAGCTCGGCGGCCCGCAGCTTGGAGCGGATGCCCCCTCGGCCGGTGCCGCCCTTCTGCACGCCGATGCGGCGCAGATCCGAGATGCCCAGCTCCTCGAGATGCACGCCCTCGGCGATGCTGCCGGCGAAGACGCCGGGGACGTCGGTGAGCAGCAGCAGAAGGTCCGCGCCGAGGAGCATCGCCAGTCCGCCGGCGACGCCGTCGTTGTCCGAGCCTGCGGAGTCGATGGTGTCGTTGCCGTTGACCACGGGCACGACTCCGGCGTCGAGGGCATGGCGGATCGCCTCGGCGACGTGCGCCATCTGCCGGGGCGAGGCGAGGTCCGACTCGCCGATGAGGATCTGCGCGACCAGGGCGCCGGAGAGCTCGGCCACGGAGCGGTAGAAGCCCATCAGGACGGTCTGGCCCACCGCTGCCGCCAGGCGGGCGCTGATCGGCTCCTCCTGCGAGCGGGCGAAGAGCGCCCTGCCCGAGGACACGGCACCGGAGGAGACCAGCACGACGTCCCAGCCCATCGCGCGGGCGGCGAACGCGCTCTCGAGCGCGCCGGCCAGGAGAACGGGATCCGGACCCGACTGCTTGGTGACCGAGCTGGACCCCATCTTGACCACGAGGGTCCGCCTGCGCGGCGCGGCCGGGGCTGTGGCGTCGGAGTCGGCGGGGTCGGGCAGGGCGTCGGACATGGCTCCCATGGTAGAGGCGCGGGCGGAGGCCCCTGCCCCGCCGGGATCCGGCGGAGGACGTCGCCGGACGGTGATGTCGGGGGCGGATGCGAGACTGCCCGGGACGTCGGGAACCACCTCCACGGTGCCCCGTGCGGGCCGGTCGCGGAAGGGTCCGAACGGCTCGCCGGTGGATGTCGGTGGCGATTGACATACTCGAACACATGTTCGAACATGGGCAGATGAGCCCCCCTTCACCCCTCGTCTCCGCGGAGACGGCCGAGGCCGCAGAGCCCCTTCTGCGGCAGCTCGCGTCGGTGAAGGAGCTGCAGTCCCGCATCCGGGACATGCAGGCGACCACCCTCGAGACCAGGAGCCTCGGCACTCTGCCGGCCTTCTCCTCCGTGCTCCCGGGCGGCTCGCTCAAGCAGGGTGCGGCCTACTCGGTGGAGGGCTCGATGAGCCTGGCGATGGGGCTGCTCGCCGGCCCGTCCGCCGAGGGCTCGTGGTGCGGAGTGGTGGGTGTCCCGGAGTTCGGGGCCGAGGCCGCCGCCGGCATGGGGATCGACCTCGAGCGCCTGGTGCTCGTGCCCGCACCGGCTGAGCACTGGCTCACCGTCACCGCCGCTCTGGTCGATGTGCTGACCGTCGTGCTCACCCGTCCGCCCGCCTCCGTCTCCTCGGCAGACGTCTCGCGTCTGGGAGCACGACTGCGTCAGCGGGGTGCCGCTCTCGTGGTCCTCGGCGAGTGGCCCCAGGCCGAGGCGCGGCTCAGCGTCCGCAGCAGCCGCTGGGAGGGGCTCGGCGACGGCCACGGCTACCTGCGCTCCCGGGAGGCGATGGTCGATGTGGTCGGCCGGGCCGGCACCCGGGTGCGCACGGTGCAGATGAGCATGCCCGGCGTCGAGAGCGCCTTCGGTTCCCGGGTCGAGCACGGCCGCCTGCACGAGAGGGCGGTCTGAGATGGCGAGCGCACCCGAGCTGCGGCGGACGATCCTCGTCTGGTGCCCCGACTGGCCCCTCCTCGCGGCCGCCGCCGACGCCGGCCTCGGCGCCGAGCACCCCCTGGCCCTCACGGAGAAGAGCCTGGTCTTCGCCTCCTCCCCCGCTGCCCGGGCGGAGGGGGTCCGGCGGGGCATGCGCGTGCGCGAGGCGCAGTCCCGCTGCACGGGTCTCGCCGTCCTCCCGTACGACCCGGTGCTCGACCACCGGGCGTTCGAGCCGCTCATCCAGGCGCTCGAGGAGATCACCCCGGGCGTCCAGCTGATCCGGCCCGGCCTGTGCGCGATCCGTGCCCGCGGTCCCCGCCGCTACTACGGGAGCGAGCAGAGCGCGGCCGAGGCGATCCTGCAGCGTCTGGCCGAGCTGGGTCTGCCCGACGCCCGCATCGGGATCGCCGACGGGCTCTTCGCCTCCGAGCTCGCAGCGAAGCACTCCGGCCGCCCCGTCGCCGTCGTGCCCGCAGGAGCAGCGGCCGGCTTCCTCGCCCCGCTCCCGCTCGACGCCCTCGAGACCGAGTCCGTCGCGGCCCCTGCCCGCGTACCCCGCCGAGGGGACGACCTGGTGGCGCTCCTGCGCAAGCTCGGCGTCCGCACCCTCGGCGCCTTCGCCGCCCTGCCTCGGGAGGACGTCGCCGCCCGGTTCGGTCCGGAGGGCGCACACGCGCACCTCCTCGCCGCCGGAGCGGAGTCGGAGACGGTGGTGCCCCGGCTCCCGCCGGAGCGCCTCGACCGGGCGATGGAGTTCGAGCCCCCTCTGGACCGCATCGACCAGGCCGCCTTCGCCTTCCGCGTTCCCGCTGAGGAGTTCGTCGCCGGGCTCACCCGCGCACAGCTGGTCGCGACCGCGATCCGCATCGAGGTCGTCAGCGAGCGCGGTGAGGTCTCCTCCCGGAGCTGGCTGCACCCGAGATGGTTCACCCCGGGCGACGTGCTCGACCGGGTCCGCTGGCAGCTGCAGGGCAGCGGGGCGATCGACACCGGTCTCGGAGCGCCGATCTCGCGGCTGTGCGTCGAGCCCGAGGCGGTCGACGCGATCGGCAACCATGAACAGGGTCTCTGGGGCACCGCCCCGGAGGAGCGCGTCCACCACGGGCTGAGCCGCGTGCAGAGCATGCTCGGGCACGAGGCCGTGATGACCGCGTCGATCGGAGGGGGTCGGTCCCTCCGCGACCGCCAGCACCTGATCCCGTGGGGCGACCGGGAGCCGGGCGACGCCAGGCCGAGGACACTGCCCTGGCCCGGCTCCCTGCCGCCGCCCCTCCCGCCGACGGTCTTCGCGGAGCCCGCCGCCGTGCTGGTCCGCGGACCGAGGGGCGAACCCGTCTCGGTCGACGAGCGCGGCGCCCTCAGCTCCGTGCCCGCCTACTTCACCCCCGGGACGTCCCAGGCCCGCCTGGAGCCCCTCGCCGGATGGGCGGGTCCCTGGCCGATCGACGAGCGCTGGTGGGATCCGAGCACCGCCGTCCGCTACGACCGCTTCCAGGTGGTCGACGCCGGCGGTGTCGCCTGGCTGCTGCTCTGCCTCGACGGGGTCTGGGCCGCCGAGGCCCGCTACGACTGACCCGGAGAGTCCCTCCACCACCGCGAACGAGCACCGAAGGAGCCCCGATGGGCTGGAACAATCCGCCGATCCCCTGGTCGGAGTTCGAGCGCCGCCTCTCCAGCGGCAAGCGCGCCGACGGCACGGTCGTCCGCGGCGACGGCGGCGACAGCCCGGCCTGGTCGCACAAGCGCCCCGCCTACGTGGCCGGGGACGACGTCCGGCCGCCGGCTCATCCGGTGCCCTACGCCGAGCTGCACGCCCACTCCCACTTCAGCTTCCTCGACGGGGCGAGCAAGCCGGAGCAGCTGGTCGAGGAGGCCGTCCGGCTCGGCATCGACACTCTCGCGCTCACCGACCACGACGGCCTCTACGGCATCGTGAGGATGGCTGAGGCCGCGCAGGGGCACCCCGTCCGCACGGCCTTCGGAGCCGAGCTCTCGATCGGGCTCACCTCGCCTCAGAACGGGGTCGCCGATCCGGAGGGGACCCACCTGCTCGTCCTCGCCCGTCGCGAGGAGGGCTACCACCGCCTCGCCCGCGCGATCACCACCGCCCAGCTCGCCGGAGCCGAGAAGGGCAAGCCGAGCTACGACCTCGAGGAGCTCGCCCGCGCCGCCGACGGCCACTGGATCGTGCTGACGGGCTGCCGCAAGGGAGCGGTCCGTCACGCGCTCGCCGCTGCGGGAGAGGCCGCGGCCGAGCGGGAGGTCCGCGAGCTCGTCCGGCTCTTCGGTCCCGCCAATGTCCTCGTGGAGCTGTACGACCACGGGGACCCCCTCGCCTCGCGCGCCAACGACCAGCTGGCGGCGATCGCCGAGAAGCTCCGGCTGCGGACGGTCGCCACCGGGAACGTGCACTACGCCCGGCCGGAGGAGCGCCCCCTCCAGACGGCCCTCGCCGCGGTCAGAGCACGCCGGAGCCTCGACGAGATGGACGGCTGGCTCCCCGCTGCCGGCGGCGCCCACCTGCGCTCCGGCGCCGAGATGGCCGAGCGCTTCCGCCGCTACCCCGGCTCCGTGGAGAACACGGTGCGCGTCGCCGACGAGATCGCCTTCGAGCTCGGCCGAGTCCGGCCCCGGCTGCCGCGCCAGGAGGTCCCCGAGGGGCACACCACGATGAGCTGGCTGCGCGAGCTCGTGCGGGAGGCGGTACCGGCCAAGTACCCCCGCGCAGACGCCGACGTCCTCGCCCGCCTCGAGAAGGAGCTCGCGGTGATCGAGCAGAAGGACTTCCCGGGCTACTTCCTGATCGTCCACGACATCGTCCACTACGCCAAGCGGAACGGCATCCTCTGCCAGGGACGCGGCTCGGCCGCCAACTCGGCGGTCTGCTACGTCCTGGGCATCACGGCGGTCGACTCGATCTTCTACGACCTGCCGTTCGAGCGGTTCCTCTCGAGCATCCGCGACGAGGAGCCCGACATCGACGTCGACTTCGATTCGGAGCGTCGCGAGGAGGTGATCCAGTACGTCTACCGGAAGTACGGACGGCTGAACGCGGCCCAGGTCGCCAACGTCATCACCTACCGGCCCAAGTTCGCCGTGCGCGACATGGCCAAGGCCCTCGGATACAGCGCCGGGCAGCAGGACGGCTGGTCGAAGCAGGTCGAGCGGTGGGGGTCCGTCACCGAGAGCACCGACCACGACATCCCCGAGGACGTGGTCGCCCTGACCACGCGGGTGCTGGGCACGCCCCGGCACCTGGGCATCCACTCCGGGGGCATGGTGCTGACCGACCGGCCCGTGGGCGAGGTCTGCCCGATCGAGCCCGCGCGGATGGAGGACCGCACCGTCCTGCAGTGGGACAAGGACGACTGCGCCTGGATGGGGCTGGTCAAGTTCGACCTCCTCGGGCTCGGGATGCTGGCCGCCCTGCAGTACACGTTCGACCTCGTCGCCGAGCACGTCGGCGAGAAGTGGGACCTCTCCACCCTCCCCCGGGAGGAGAAGGGCGTCTACGACCAGCTCTGCCGCGCCGATTCGATAGGCGTGTTCCAGGTCGAGAGCCGCGCGCAGATGGGCACCCTCCCCCGGCTGCAGCCGCGCCGCTTCTACGATCTGGTGATCGAGGTCGCGCTCATCCGTCCCGGCCCCATCCAGGGCGGTGCGGTCCACCCCTACATCCGCCGCAAGCTCGGCGAGGAGCCGGTGACGTACCAGCACCCCCTCCTCGTGACGCCGCTCAAGCGCACACTCGGCGTGCCGCTCTTCCAGGAGCAGCTCATGCAGGTGGCCGTGGCCGTCGGCGACTGCAATGCGGAGGACGCCGACCTGCTGCGCCGGGCGATGGGGTCCAAGCGCGGGACCGAGAAGATCGAGACCCTCCGCGAGCGGCTCTACCAGGGGATGGCCCGCAACGGCATCACCGGCGAGGTCGCGGACGACATCTACCTCCGGATCCAGGCGTTCGCGAACTTCGGCTTCGCCGAGAGCCATGCGATCAGCTTCGCCCTGCTGGTCTACGCGAGTGCCTGGCTCCGCCTGCACTACCCCGCCGCTTTCACCGCCGCGCTGCTGAGGGCGCAGCCCATGGGCTTCTACGCCCCGCACACCCTGGTCGCCGATGCGCGCCGTCACGGAGTGGAGGTCGTCTCGCCCGACGTCAACCGCTCCCTGGCGCCTCCCGGGCTCGAGGCGAAGGAGGGCGCCCCCGCACGCCGGAGGGGCGGCGCCGCCTACGGGAGCGACGACTGCCTCCGCGCCGATCAGCCGCCCACGGGGCTGTTCGACCGCACCGAGCACTTCCACACGGACGACCACCGGCGCGACAGCGGCTTCGTGATCCGGCTCGGGCTGGCCGGGGTGAAGGGCATCGGCACCGCGCTCGCCGAGCACGTCGTCGCCGAGCGCGAGCGCGGCGGACCCTACGCGAGCATGGCCGACCTCTCTCGGCGGGTCGGCACGACCGCGGCTCAGCTGGAGGCCCTCGGCGCCGCGGGCGCCTTCGACTCGCTCGGTCTGCAGCGACGGCAGGCGCTCTGGGAGGCCGGCACCGCCGCAGGCGACCGCGAGGAGTTCCTCGCCGGCTCGACGGTCGTCGTGCAGCCCCCGCTTCTGCCGATGCTCTCCCCTCAGGAGCGCGTGGTCTTCGACTTCTGGGCCACCGGCATCTCTCCCGACGACCATCCGCTGCGCCACCTCCGCGAGGGGCTCACCCGGCGCGGCGCCCGCTCCTCGGCCGATCTCCCCGGCGTCCCCTCGGGGACCCGGATCGAGGTCGGCGGGGTCGTGATCCACCGCCAACGTCCCTCCACAGCCGGTGGAGTGACCTTCCTCAACCTCGAGGACGAGCACGGGATCCTCAACGTGATCTGCTCCGTCGGAGTATGGAACCGCTACCGCCGTGTGGCCCGCGAGGCACCCGCCCTGCTGGTCAGGGGGATCCTCGAGCGCTCCGACGAGGGGGTGACGAACCTCCTCGCCGATCGGTTCGAGACCCTCACGGTCGGCGCTCGCACCACCTCCCGCAACTTCCGATGACCCCTCCGCGGCACCTCCCGCTCGCCCCACGAGAAAGCGACACCATGACCACTCTCGACCACGCCGCTCCCGCTCCGCACCTCGATGCGCCGCTCCTGAACGACCGCGAGCTGCGCGAGCGCGTCTCCTCGCTGATCGGGCCGGCCTACCGCCGGGCCCTGTGGCCGATCTTCCTCGACCGCGACGGCGTGCAGCTGCCGATCCTCTACCCGGTGGACGGGCTCCCCGTGCACCCCGACGAGGAGAAGACCGAGCGGATCGTCGCCACCCTCGCCAAAGCCGTGGCGCACCAGGACGTGGGCTCGCTCGCCTTCGCCCTGGAACGTCCCGGTCGCGCCTTCCTCGGCGAGACCGACCGGATCCTCGCCCGTCACCTGGCAGCGGCCTGCCACAAGCGGGCCATTCCCCTGCGGGCGCTCCTGCTCGTCCACGACGAGGGAGTGCGGGTCGTGACCGCGACGGAGTACGCCGCGGTCACTCCCTGAGCCCTCGGGCCGAGGCGGCCGATCAGGAGCTCGGGCGGCCGGCCACGAGCAGCCGGCCGCCGCGGAGATCAGGCGCTCAGCGTCACCAGCAGCGAGGAGGCTCCGAGATCCACCTCGGTGTCCCCCGGCCGGACCGCGTACTCCCCGACACCGAGCAGCGTCTCCGCCACCTCCGGCAGGGCGATGCGCGCGGCGGCCTGGCCCACGTTGATCGCCACGGTCACGCGACCGCGGCCGAGAGTCAGCCAGCGGGCCTCCTCGTCGAACTCCACGCGGAGCGACCCGAAGCGCGGATCCGTCAGCTCGGGGTAGCGGCGGCGGATCGCCGCCAGCTCGCGGTACACCTCGAGGGTGCGGGCGTGACGCCCCTCCCCGACCTCGGACCAGTCGAGCCGCGAGCGCAGGAAGGTCTCCGGGTCCTGCGGATCGGGCACGACCTCCGGGTCCCAGCCCATCTTCGCGAACTCCTCGATGCGGCCCTTCGCCGTCGCCTCGCCCAGATCCTTCTCGGGGTGCGAGGTGAAGAACTGCCAGGGGGTCGACGCCGCCCACTCCTCGCCCATGAAGAGCATGGGAGTGAAGGGGCCCAGCAGCGTCAGGGCGGCGGCGATCGCGAGCCGCCCCTCGTCGAGGGACGCCGTCAGACGGTCGCCGACCGCCCGGTTGCCGATCTGGTCGTGGTTCTGGCTGCAGACCACCAGGCGCCAGGTCGGCATGTGCTCGGTGTCCACCGGACGGCCGTGGTGACGGCCGCGGAACGTCGAGAGGGTGCCGTCGTGGAAGAAGCCCCGGGTCAGCACCTTCGCAAGGGCGCCGAGCGGCGCGAAGTCCTCGTAGTAGCCCGTCGTCTCCCCGGTCAGCGCGACGTGGACCGCGTGGTGGAAGTCGTCGCTCCACTGCGCGTCGAGCCCGTAGCCGTGCGCCTCCCGCGGAGTGATCAGCGTCGGGTCGTTGAGGTCGGACTCGGCGATCAGCGTCAGAGGGCGCCCGACGTGGGCCGACAGCACGGCCACCTCGCTCGCCATCTCCTCGAGCACGTGCACGGCCCGCTCGTCGGAGAGGGCGTGCACCGCGTCCAGGCGCAGGGCGTCGACGTGGTAGTCGCGCAGCCACATCAGAGCGTTGTCGATGATGTATCCGCGGACGGTGTCGGAGCTCTCGCCGTCCAGGTTGATCGAGCTGCCCCAGGTGTTGGCCTTCTCGTTCTTGAGGTAGGGGCCGAACTCCGGGAGGTAGTTGCCGCTCGGGCCGAGGTGGTTGTAGACGACGTCCTGGACCACGCCGAGTCCGGCCCGGTGGGCGGCGTCGACGAAGCGCTGGTACGCCTCGGGTCCACCGTACGGCTCGTGCACGGCGTACCAGAGGACGCCGTCGTAGCCCCAGTTGTGCGTTCCGTTCACCGCGTTGACCGGCAGCAGCTCGATGAAGTCGACGCCGATCGAGCGCAGGTGCCCGAAGCGCTCCGCTGCCGCGTCCAGGGTGCCCTCGGGCGTGAACGTGCCGAGGTGCAGCTCGTAGATGACGGCACCGGCGAGCTCGCGCCCGGTCCAGGCGGAGTCGCCCCACTCGTGCGCCGAGGGGTCGAACGTCCGGGAGAGCTCGTGCACGCCCTTCGGCTGGCGGCGCGAGCGGGGGTCCGGCAGCGGACCGCTGCCGTCCACCCGGTACCCGTAGTCGACCTCGCCGGTGGCCGGGGCCGACGCGGGCGCCCGCCACCATCCGTCGTCTCCGTGGCGGGTCATCGTCAGCGACGAGTCGCCGCCGAGCAGGAGCTCGACCGTCGAGGCCTCGGGGGCCCAGACATCGAACCGCTCGGGACCGGTCGTCGGGAGTGCGTAGCGGTAGGGGGTCGTGCTGATCACTGCTGTCTCCAGGAGGGGTCGGGTCGGTCTGCGGTGCGCTGGCGGAACCGGTCAGGAGACCGGGGCGAGCAGGGCCACGGGGTAGTCGGCGAGGATCTCGGCGACCGGGGTCACTCCTCCCGCGAAGGTGCGGCCGGTGAGGACGTCCTCCATCGGGTGCCCGGGCAGGACCACGACCGTGCCGTTCCAGCCGCCGGCGGTGCCCAGGCCCTCGGGGAGCCGGGTCGCGACGGTCAGCGCGCCGCCGCGGTCGAAGGCGATCGCGTGCTCGGCGGCGGGCCCGATCGCGGGGACGGCGGCGTAGCGCGTGAACAGCTCCGGGCGGTCGCGGCGGAGCCGGAGGGCACGCGAGGTGACGAGGAGCTTCGCGGCGCCCTCGGCGTCGATCGCGGGCTTCCAGCCGCCGTCGATCCGCTCCAGCAGTGCTCGGCGCTGCCCGAAGTCGACCTCGCGGCGGTTGTCCGGGTCGACGAGGGAGGTCTCCCAGAGCTCGCTGCCCTGGTAGACGTCCGGGATGCCCGGGGCGGTGATCTGCACGAGCTTCGCGGCGAGGCCGTTCGACCAGCCGGCGGCCGACACCCGCTCGACGGTCTGCTCCACCAGCCGGCGGACGGCGGGCTCGTCGAACGCCGCGTCGATCGCCGCGTGCATCCGCTTCTCGAACTGCTCGTCCGGAGCGGTCCAGTGCGTCGAGTCGTCGGCCTCGCGCGACGCCTTCTCGGCGTAGGCGTGCAGGCGCTCGCGGCTCGCGGGCCAGGTCCCCACGACGGCCTCCCAGAGCAGATGCTCGATCGGGCCGTCGCCGAAGCCGACGAGGGCGTGGAGCTCGCGGAGCGTCGCCGCCCACGCCTCCGGGTCCTCGGCCAGTGCGGTGATGCGGGCGCGGTTGTCCTCGCCGCGCTTCGTGTCGTGCGTCGAGAGCGTGGTGAGCGAGGCGGGGAACGAGGCCTGGCGCACGGCCTGGCGGCGGTGGAACTCGACCAGGTCGATCGCGAACTCGTCCGGGTCCGCTCCGACCTCGTTCAGCGAGGTGAGGCGGCTGAAGCGGTAGAACGCCGTGTCCTCGACGCCCTTCGCCATCACCATGCCGGAGGTCTGCTGGAAGCGCACGGACACCGGGGTCCCGGTCTCGCCGAGCGCCGCGGCGACCTCGTCGATGGTCGCGCGGATCTCGGGGCGGCGGCGCACGGCGTCGACGCGGGCGTGCTCGAGGTGCTCCGCTCCGTAGGGGAGGTAGCTGCGGTAGACCGGGTAGGTCGCCAGGAGCTCCGCCACTGCGTCGTCCGCTCCCTCGATGCCGGGGATCAGGCGGGCCAGCCGCAGGACCTCGGAGCGGAGGATCCCGTCGGCGATGCCGCGCTTGGTGTCGTGGATGAGGTCGGCCCACTGCAGTGGCGCGCCCCTCCCCGTGAGCTCGGCATCGAGGCCCTCCAGCACGGGCCGCGCGTCGGGGTCGACCAGGATGCGGTCGACGTCGGCCAGGGCGTCGTAGCCGGTGGTGCCGACCGTCGCCCAGTGCGGCGGGAGCTCCTCGTCGCCCTCGAGGATCTTCTCGACCCAGACCGGTGCGCCGCCGATCGCGCGGGCCAGGTCGTCGAGGTATCCGCCCGGGTCGGCCAGGCCGTCCGGGTGGTCGACGCGCAGGCCGTCCGCGAGCCCCTCGGTGAACCAGCGGACGATCTCGGCGTGCGAGGCGTCGAAGACCTCGGGCCGCTCGACCGTGATGGCGGCGAGGGTGTTCACCGCGAAGAAGCGGCGGTAGTTCAGCTCGGCGTCGGCACGGCGCCAGTTCACGAGCTCATAGCTCTGGCGCTCGTGCACCGTGCGGCCGGAGTCGCCGGGCTCGGCGGTGCCGGGCGCGATCGGCAGGCGGTTCTCGTAGTAGTGCAGCTCGTCGCCGACGACCTCGAGCGCGTCGAGCTCGCTGTCGCTGTCGCCCTCGCTCGCACCGTCGCCGAGGATCGGCACGCGGAGCTTCCCGCTCCCCGCCTCCCAGTCGATGTCGAAGGCGGTGGCGTAGCGGGAGGACTTCCCGTTCTTCAGCAGGTCCCACCACCACGAGTTCTCGCTCGGGGTCGCGACGCCCATGTGGTTGGGCACGATGTCGATGAGGACGCCGAGACCCTCCGCCCGCGCCGCGGCCGAGGCGTTCGCCAGGCCCGCCGCGCCTCCGCGGTCGGGATCGACCTCGGTGTGGTCCACCACGTCGTAGCCGTGGTCCGAGCCGGGCTCGGCCTTCAGCAGCGGCGAGAAGTACAGCCAGTCGGCTCCGAGCGCGCGCACGTAGTCGGCGACGCGGGCGGCGTCGTCGAGGTCGAACGCCGACCGGATCTGGAGGCGGTAGGTGGAGGCGGGCAGACGCACGTCAGGCTCCTGTCGAGGGGGCGGTCGCGGAGTCGGTCGACTCGGCGTGGGGGCTGGTGGGTCCGGACGAGGACACGATCGGGATCGCCGACGTCGCGGCGAGGGACGCGAGCGAGGCCGCGACCGAGTGGTCGACCTCGGGCTCGGGGGTGCTGTGCTCCTGCAGGATGACGAGCGACTTCGCCTGGACCGTGAGCATCGCCCCGGCCGGACGAGGGATCGAGTCGGCCTCGGCGCCGGCCGTGTCGACCAGCACGCTCCACTCGAGCGCGTACTCGTCGCTCGGGATCGCGAACTCGACGTCGACGTCGTCGGCGTTGAAGTACAGGAGGAAGCTGTCGTCGGTGACGGGGCGCCCGCGCTGGTCGCGCTCGCGGATCCCGTTGCCGTTGAGGTAGATGCCCACCGATCGCCCGAGGCCGGAGTCCCAGTCGGACGGGGACATCTCGGTGCCTGCGGCCGTGAACCAGACGATGTCGGGCAGGGGCTCGCCGTCGCCGCGCAGGACGGGGCGGCCGTCGAAGAAGCGCATGCGGCGGAAGGTCGGGTGCTCGGCGCGCAGGCGGATGAGCGCCGCGGTGAACTCGAGCAGCGGCCGGTCGGCGTGCGCCCAGTCGATCCAGGTCAGCTCGCTGTCCTGGGCGTAGGTGTTGTTGTTGCCGTTCTGGGTCCGGCCGAGCTCGTCGCCGTGGAGGATCATCGGGACGCCCTGGGAGATCAGCATCGTCGCGAGGAAGTTCCGCTGCTGGCGCGCCCGGAGCGCGAGCACCCGCGGGTCGTCCGTGGGCCCCTCCACACCGTGGTTCCAGGAGCGGTTGTGCGACTCCCCGTCGTTGCCGTCCTCGCCGTTGGCGTCGTTGTGCTTCTCGTTGTACGAGACCAGGTCGCGGAGGGTGAAGCCGTCGTGCGCCGTGACGAAGTTGATCGAGGCGACGGGGTAGCGGCCCGAGTGCGCGTAGAGGTCGGCCGAGCCGGTGAGGCGCGAGGCGAACTCCCCCAGCGTCGACGGCTCGCCGCGCCAGAAGTCGCGGACCGTGTCGCGGTACTTGCCGTTCCACTCCGTCCACTGCGGCGGGAAGTTGCCCACCTGGTAGCCGCCGGGTCCGACGTCCCACGGCTCGGCGATCAGCTTCACCTGCGAGACCACCGGGTCCTGCTGGACGAGCTCGAAGAAGGTGGAGAGCCGGTCGACGTCGTAGAACTCTCGTGCCAGCGCCGAGGCCAGGTCGAAGCGGAAGCCGTCGACGCGCATCTCCGTCACCCAGTAGCGCAGCGAGTCCATGATCAGCTGCAGCGAGTGCGGGTGGCGCACGTTGAGCGTGTTCCCGGTGCCGGTGTAGTCCATGTAGTAGCGCTTGTCGTCGTCGACGAGGCGGTAGTAGGCCTCGTTGTCGATGCCGCGGAACGACAGGGTGGGGCCGAGGTGGTTGCCCTCCGCCGTGTGGTTGTAGACCACGTCGAGGATGACCTCGATGCCGGCCGCGTGGAGCGCCTTCACCATGCTCTTGAACTCCTGGACCTGCTGGCCCTGGTCGCCCGTGGAGGAGTAGGTGTTCTGCGGAGCGAAGAAGCCGATCGTGTTGTAGCCCCAGTAGTTCGAGAGGCCCTTGTCCATCAGCGTGGAGTCGTTCACGAACTGGTGCACGGGCATGAGCTCGATCGCCGAGACGCCCAGGTGCTTGAGGTGGTCGATCACCGCGGGGTGGGCGACTCCGGCGTAGGTGCCGCGGAGCTCCTCCGGCACGTCGGGGTGCGTCTTGGTGAGCCCCTTCACGTGCGCCTCGTAGATGACGGTGCTGTCGTAGGAGGTGCGCGGGCGGCGGTCCCCGGCCCAGTCGAAGAAGGGGTTGATGACGACGCCCATCATCATGTGCGGCGCCGAGTCCTCGTCGTTCGTCGAGTCCGGGTCGCCGAAGGTGTACGAGAAGAGGGACTGGTCCCAGTCGATCTCCCCCGAGATCGCCTTCGCGTAGGGGTCCAGCAGCAGCTTGTTGGGGTTGCAGCGGTGCCCCGAATCGGGGTCGTAGGGTCCGTGGATCCGGAAGCCGTAGCGCTGGCCCGGCTGCACCTGCGGGAGGTAGCAGTGCCAGACGTACGCGTCCGACTCCTGGATCTCGACGCGCGTCTCCGTGCCGTCCTCCTCGAAGAGGCACAGCTCGACGCGCTCGGCGATCTCGCTGAACAGGGCGAAGTTCGTTCCGCTTCCGTCGAACGTCGCGCCCAACGGGTAGGCGGTTCCGGGCCAGGTCTCCACGAGACTCCTCAGGGGATTGGTCTCGGGCAGTCCGGGAGACGCCGATGTGCGGTCTGCGGATGCCCGACGTCGGGGGTGATGGTCCGTCACTTCCGCGACGGACCGACTGCTCAGCTTAGCGAGCGTGTCTCGAGCATTCCCCTGACGGTCAGCGCTCATCGCGCGGTCCCTCCTCCGGTGGTCACGACCGGCGGCCGGAACCGCCGTCCGATCCGTCCTGCGGGCGCGTCGGCGGGCAGGTCGTTCCAGTGGGTCACGCTCGAACAGTACGGTCGCACCCGGCCCGCCGGGGAGGGCTGGCGCCGCGCCGGGTGCATCGGCTAGACCGCGCCGGAGACACCGGCCGGCCCACGTGGAGGAGCCCGCCGGTCCTGACAGGAGCAGCGATCGGCTCCGTCAGAGGGAGCGCCCCCGCACCGGGACGCCCCACCGCGATCAGTGCGAGCCGAGCCTGCGCCGCAGGAGGTCGATCCGCGCCTGCAGCTGGGTCACGCTCGCCTGCGCCACCGCGGGTCCGCCGCAGAGCCGGCGCAGCTCGGTGTGCACCTGGCCGTGCGACTCGCCCGTCCCCCGTGCCCACAGGCCGACCAGGGAGTTGAGCAGGCTGCGCTGCTCCTTGAGCGTGCGGTAGAGCGGCGCCGGGATCTCGCTCGCCGGCTCGGCCGGGGCCGCCGCCCCCGCGCGGCTTCCGGCGCGCTTGGCCTGCCGCTGCTGCCGGTGCTGAAGCAGCTCCCGCACCTGGTCGGGCTCGAGGAGCCCCGGCAGGCCGATGAAGTCGAGCTCCTCCTCGCTCTCGACCTCGACCTCCATCCCGAACTCGGCGCCCTCGTAGACGACGCGGTCGAAGGTGGCGGCCGAGCCGATCGACTCGAAGCGGCCCTCCTCCAGCAGGTCGGAGGAGGCCTTGTCGCTGCGCTCGGCGTCGGCCATCAGGTCGGCCTCGGGGTACTCCTCGTCGTCGGAGGTCCTGCGGTCGAGGGCGTGGTCGCGCTGCAGCTCCATCGAGCCCGCCAGCGCGAGCAGGCCGGGCACGTTCGGGAGGAACACCGAGGCGGTCTCGCCGCGGCGCCGCGCGCGCACGAAGCGGCCGATCGCCTGGGCGAAGAACAGCGGAGTCGACGCCGACGTCGCGTAGACGCCGACGGCGAGCCTCGGCACGTCGACGCCCTCGGAGACCATGCGCACCGCGACCATCCAGCGGCTGGTGTCCTTCGCGAACTCCTCGATCCGGTCGCTCGCCTCCTTCTCGTCGGAGAGCACGACGGTGACGGTCTCCCCGCTGATCTCGCGGAGCATCGCGGCGTAGGCGCGCGCGGTGTAGTGGTCGGTCGCGATGACCAGGCCGCCGGCGTCGGGCACGGCGCGCCGCACCTCGGTGAGGCGGGTGTTCGCGGCGCGGAGGACCGAGGGGATCCAGTCGCCCTTGGGATCCAGCGCGGTGCGCCAGGCCTGCGAGGTGATGTCCTTGGTGTTGCCCTCGCCGAGCCGCGCCTCCATCTCGTCGCCGGCCTTGGACTTCCAGCGCATCTGCCCGGCGTAGACCATGAACAGCACGGGCCGGACGACGCCGTCCGCGAGCGCGCGGCCGTAGCCGTAGGCGTAGTCGGTGAGCGAGGTGCGGATGCCCTCCTCGTCCGGGAGGTAGCTGACGAACGGGATCGCCGCCGTGTCCGAGCGGAACGGCGTCCCGGTCAGCGAGAGCCGACGGACGGCGGGCTCGAAGGCCTCGCGCACCGCGTCGCCCCAGCTGAGCGCGTCGCCGGCGTGGTGCACCTCGTCGAGGATGACGAGGGTGCGGCCGGACAGGGTGAGCTCGCGGTGGAGCTCGGCGCGGACGGCGACCTGCGCGTAGGTGACGGCGACGCCGTGGTAGTGGCGGGCATGGCGGCCCATGCGGTTGGTGAAGGTGGGGTCCAGGCGGATGCCGACGCGGTGCGCGGCCTCGGCCCACTGGCGCTTGAGGTGCTCCGTCGGCGCGACCACGGTGATCCGGTCGACCGTGCGGTTGTGCAGCAGCTCGGCGGCCAGCCGCAGCGCGAAGGTGGTCTTTCCCGCGCCCGGGGTCGCGGCCGCCAGGAAGTCGCGCGGCTCGTGCTGGAAGTAGGCCTCGAGCGCCTCCGCCTGCCAGGCGCGGAGCTTGTTCGCGGTACCCCACGGGGCCCTGCCCGGGAACGACGGGGACAGGTGCTCAGCGGCGGAGGTGCCGACCTGATGACCGAAGCTCGAGGGACTGTTCACGTGGATCGAATCTAGCCGACGCCACCGACAGCGGCTCGGCCTCCGCGGCCCGCCGCGAGGCGCCCGGCGTGTCGCACTGTGCCGCCGCCGGCCGGGTGCGGAGCATGATGGAGGGATGGTCGAGCAGCGTCATCCGTGGTCCCGCTACGTCGCCCTGGGCGACTCCTTCACCGAGGGGATCGGTGATCCCGAGCCCGGCAGTCCCGGCGGGCACCGCGGCTGGGCCGACCGCGTGGCGGAGGTCCTGGGCAGCCAGAACGAGGACTTCGCCTACGCCAACCTGGCGGTGCGCGGCCGCCTCCTGCAGCAGATCGTCGACGAGCAGGTCGAGCCCGCGCTGGAGCTGCGTCCCGATCTCATCACCATCTCCGCGGGCGGGAACGACGTCATCCGCCCGGGGACCGACCCGGACGACATCGCCTCCCGCTTCGAGGCGGGCCTCGCCCGGCTCCGCTCCGACGGGGCGACCGTGGTCCTGTTCACCGGGGTCGATGTGGGCTTCTCCCCCGTGTTCGGGCGGATCCGCGGCAAGGTCGCGATCTACAACGAGAACCTGCGGGCGCTGGCCAAGCGCTACGACTGCATCGTCGCCGACCAGTGGTCCCTCCAGGAGATCCAGGACGTGCGGATGTGGGCGCCGGACCGCCTGCACCTCAACCCGCACGGCCACCACGAGGTCGCGCGGATGGTGCTCGAGTCGTTGAACGTCGAGAACGACCTGCGGCCCCTGGCCCCGGAGCTGCTCGCCCGCACGTGGCGTGCCGCCCGCACGGAGGACATCCAGTGGGCGCGGGAGTACCTCGTGCCGTGGGTGCTGCGCCGCGTCCGCCACCAGTCCTCCGGCGACTTCGTCACAGCCAAGCGTCCCTCCGCCGAGCGCTGGCGCACGGATCCGGCGGCCTCCGAGCCGGGGTCGGTCGTGCCGGGCAACGCCACTCCGGAGGAGGTCGCCGAGGACATCGCTACCGCGGGGGTGCGGATCGTCGGCGACCAGGCCGCGGATCCCCTCGCCTGATCCGCTCCGGGGGGGCGTGGGGCCGCTCGCCCCGCGCTCAGCCGAACAGCTCGGCCGGGTGGCCCAGGCGCCAGGCGAAGCCCGGGTCCTCGATCGACCCGTCGGCGACGAGGGGAAGCTCGTACGGGGTGCCGTTGACGTCGACCGTCGCGGATCCCACGCGCTCGCCGTCGGCGACCGTCTCGAGAGGATCGAGGGCCACCGTGGTCGTCGTCGACACCGCGCCCCAGACCAGCACGGACCGCGCCTCCACGGTCTCGGCCGTCGCCGTCTCCCCCCAGGCGCTGGTGAGGGTGCCGTAGTCCTGGCCCTCGACGGTCAGCGGGACGGTCCGGAAACCCGCCTCGACGGTCGGGACGAGGGTCAGCACGTCCGCGGCGAGCTGCGGATGCGTGCGCGCGCCCACCACCACGCCGACCAGGGTGACCGGCTGCCCCTCCACGGTCGCGTCGAGCGAGAACAGCAGGCAGGAGCCCGCTTCGTCGGTCGTCCCCGTCTTGATCCCGTCGACTCCCGAGCGGCCGAGGAGCGAGTTGGTGTTGTCGACCTCGCCCACTCCCGGAATGACGGCGGTCGGCATCGCGACGATCGGAGCGAGCACCGGGTCCGCGATCAGCAGCTCGCCCAGGCGCACCATCTCGGCCGTCGTGCTGACCGTCGCCGGCGACAGCCCGCTGGTGTCGGCGAGGGAGGTCCGCTCGAGTCCCTGCCCGTCGAGCCAGCTGCGCGCGGCGGCGAGGAAGGCGTCCTCCGAGCCGTAGGCCCAGATCGCGAGCGACTTCGCGTAGTTGTTCGCGGACGGGAGCATCATCGCGGTCAGCGCCTGCCGCTCGGTCAGCTGCAGGCCGGCGGTGACCGGAGCGTTCGAGCCGTTCTCTGCCAGGGTCTCGTCGTAGTACCGCACGTCCGCGCTCGTGAACGTGATCGTCTCGCCGTCCGTCCCGTCCGCGATCGGCTTCGCGGCGAGGACGACCAGGGCGGTGACGACCTTGGCGATGCTCCCGGTCGGCACGGTGTCCGTGGAGCCGTAGCGCGCGAGCAGCCCGTCCTCCTCCGTCCCGTCGACGCCGACGGCCGCCACGGCTCCCGAGCCGTAGGCCGGCCAGGCCAGGGCGGGCGCGTCGATCGCGGTCGGGACCGTCTCCACCGCGACGGCGGTCGCCGTCGGCAGCTCGGCCGTCGCGGCGTTCGTCGCGTAGGCGCCGCCCCCGCCCACCAGCACGGTCGCGGCGACGAGGCCCGCGATGAGCGCCCCGCGCCGTCGACGCGGCCGCGGCTCCTGCGCGGCGGGCTCCCCGAACAGGTCGAGAGCGTCGTCGGATCGGGTCGGGGAGGTCACCCCGTCATCGTACGGGCGGGCCTCGCACGTGGCCCGGAGTGCGCCCCGGAGCGGCGCCGTGGCGCCTCCCCGCCGAGCGCCTTCTGGTCACCGCCGGCCCGTCAGCGCCCGCAGATCGGCGCCCGCCCGTGAGCGCCCGCGGGTCAGCGCCCGCGGGTCAGCGCCCAGAGCGCGACGGCGCTCGCCGAGGCGACGTTGAGCGAGTCGACCCCGTGCAGCATCGGGATCGTCACCACCGTGTCCGCGGCGTCCAGCGCCGCCCGGCTGAGCCCGTCCCCCTCCGCTCCCAGGACGATCGCGACGCGCTCGGGCCGGGTCGCCGCGTACTCGTCCAGCGGCACCGCGTCCGGGGCGAGCGCCAGCGCCGCGACCGAGAACCCGGCCTCCAGCAGCGCCTCGCGAGCCGGTGCCCACTCGGGCGTGCGCGTCCACGGCACCTGCAGGACCGTGCCCATGCTCACCCGGACGCTGCGCCGGTACAGGGGGTCCGCGCAGCGCGGCGTCACGAGAACCGCGTCCGCGCCCATGCCGGCCGCGGCGCGGAAGACGGCGCCGACGTTGGTGTGGTCGACCAGGTCCTCCAGGATCACGACGAGGCGCGCGCCCTCCAGCAGCTCGGCCATCGGACGCAGCGGCGGACGGTGCATCGACGCGAGGGCTCCGCGGTGGAGGTGGAACCCGGTCAGCTCCTCGATCAGAGGATCCGGCGCCACGAAGACCGGCACCCCGGGGTGACGCTCGAGCACCCCGGCCGCGTCCGGCAGCCGCTTCTCCTGCACCAGCACCGAGCGCGGGCGGTGCCCGGCGTCGAGGGCGCGCTCGATCACCTTGGCCGACTCGGCGATGTACAGCCCGCCCTCCGGCTCCAGCACTCGCCGCAGCGCCACGTCGGTGAGGCGGTGGTAGTCGGCGAGGAGCGGGTGGTCCAGGTCGGTGACGGGCACGATCGGCATCCCGGCAATCTAGGGCACGGCGCGGACTAAACTCGTCCAGGGGCCGCTCGAACGGCCCTCGAAGGAGGCGCGGATGGAGTCGAGTCCGACACCGGTCGCCGAGGGCCCCGAGGCGCTCGCGGTCGAGCAGGCCGTCGAACTCCTCAGCGGGCGCCGCATCGCCGCCGTCACCGGCGCGGGCATGAGCACCGACTCGGGCATCCCCGACTACCGCGGAGCCGGCGCGCCGGTGCGCAGCCCGATGACCTACTCCCAGTTCGTCGCCGATCCCGACTACCGCCGCCGGTACTGGGCCGGCAGTCAGCTCGGCTGGCGCCGCTTCACCAGCACGCTGCCGAACGACGGCCACCGGGCGCTGGCCCGGCTCGAGGAGCGCGGCCTGCTCACGGGCGTCGTCACCCAGAACGTCGACGGCCTGCACGTCCGCGCCGGCTCGCGCCGTGTGGTGGATCTGCACGGCTCGGCGGACCGCGTGCGCTGCATGACCTGCGGCCAGTACTTCGCCCGCGACGCGGTCGCTGAGCGGATCGAGGAGCTGAACCCCTGGCTCGACGACCCCGACGTCTCCTCGCTCAACCCCGACGGCGACGCGGAGGTCCACGACGTCTCGGCGATGACCGTTCCCGAGTGCACCGTCTGCGGCGGGATCCTGAAGCCGGACATCGTCTTCTTCGGCGAGTTCATCCCGACGGAGCGGTTCGAGGAGGCGCGCGCCATCGTCGCGGGCGCCGACGCCCTGCTCGTGGCCGGCTCGTCGCTCGTGGTCAACTCCGGCATCCGCTTCCTCGAGATCGCCCGTCGCGCCCGGATGCCGATCGTGATCGTCAACCGCGGCACCACCAAGGGCGACTCGCGCGCGAGCATCAAGATCGAGGGCGGCACCAGCGAGGTCCTCCGCGAGCTCGCCGAGCGCCTGCCCGCCCGTCGCACCGCCGCCCTCTGAGCTCCTGACCGCTCCGCACCCGACCTCCCGAGAGACCCCTGTGACCCAGCTCACCCTCGTCCGACACGGCCAGACCGACTGGAACGCCGCCCGGCGCATCCAGGGCAGGAGCGACATCCCGCTCAACGCGACCGGGCGCGCCCAGGCGCGGGCGGCGGCGCGGCTGCTCGCCGAGCGGCGCTTCGACGCGGTGGTCGCCAGTCCGCTGCAGCGCGCCTTCGACACCGGAGCGATCATCGCGCGCGGTCTCGGCCTCGACGAGCCGCTGGCCGTCCCGGGGCTCGCCGAACGCGCCTACGGCGAGGCGGAGGGGATGACCGGCCCCGAGCTCGCCGAGCGCTTCCCCGGAGGCATCGAGCGCGCACCGATCCCCGGCTGTGAGACCCGAGCCGAGGTCGTCGAGCGGGCGACCGCCGCGCTGCTCGAGGTCGCCGAGCGCTTCCCCGACGCGTCCGTCGTCGTGGCCACGCACGGTGCGGTCATCGGCAGCCTGATCCGCGCGCTGAGCAGCGAGGACCTCCCCGTGCACGGCGTCTCGGTCGGCAACGGCTCCCGGCACGACTTCGCGATCGTCGACGGCGCCCTGCGCATCGTCGGCGTCGACGACTCCGGCGACGTGGTCGTGGCGGACGTCGACCTCGACGACGTGCTCAGCCCGGCCCCGGGAGCCTGACGGTTCGCCTCCCGGAGGCGGCCCGGTCGGCGGGCCTGCGTCAGCGCCGGCCGAGGTCCTGCAGGAGCCCGAAGAGCACCCGGGCGGAGTCGCGCCAGGAGAAGGCCGCGGCCCGCTCCCTCGCGCGGGCCGAGTGCGCCCGCCACACGGTGCCGTCCTCGAGCGACCGCACGCCGTCGGCGATGCCCTTCGGGCTCGACGGGTCGACGTACACGGCGGCGTCCTGGGCGATCTCGCGGAAGATCGGGATGTCGCTCACCACGACCGGCGTCCCGAGCGCCATCGCCTCGACCAGCGGGATCCCGAAGCCCTCGTCGCGGCTCGCCGTCACGAGGGCGGTCGCCCGCGCGAGCACCGCGCGGTACTCCGCGTCCGGCGCCCCCTGGTGGAACACCAGCTTCGCGGTCGGTGCCAGAGCCCGCAGCGTCTCGACGGTCTCGTCGCTCGCCCGGCTCATCAGGTGCAGCTCGTAGTCGGGCAGCAGGCGCATCGCGCGGGCGAGCGTCTCGACGTTCTTGTAGGGCATGAACGAGCCCATGTAGACGAGCGAGCGCGCGGCCGACCGGTCCGGCAGCGATCCCGCCAGAGCGACGCTCGCCTCGTCGGGCTCGGTCGCCGCGTTCGGGACGACGACCACCGGCCGGGTGGTGAGGCGGTGGGAGCGGATCAGGTCGCGGGTCGTCTCCGAGACGGTGACGACCGCGTCGGCGCGCTGGAGGAGCCTCCGCTGCGGCCACCAGGCGAGGTGGTAGAGCCGCCAGAGCGCGCGCACGGGAGCGGCCAGGTCGCGCGGCGGAGTGCGGTGGCGGTAGTAGATCAGGTCGTGCACGGTCAGCACGAGCCGGTAGCGGCGGCCGAGCGAGCCCATGGTCTGCATCGGTGAGAAGACCACGTCGGGCCGCAGCCGGTTCACCAGCAGCGCGACGAACGGCTCGAACGGGCTGGTCGGCCCGGTCACGCGCTCCCACGGGAGCGACGGGAGCATCGCGAGCTGGCGGCGGTCGCTGATCAGCATGGTCACGTCGTGGAGCTTCGCGAGCTCGCGGACGAGCTCCGCGGTGTAGCGGCTGATCCCGTCGTGCCGCTCGAGCCGGGTGTACCGGCAGTCGACGACGATCCTCATCGGTCGATCCCCTCCTCGAGGGCCGCCCGCAGCACGGCGGCGGCCTCGTCCGGCGTCTCGTAGTGGATCAGGTGGCCGACGCCGTCGATGACGTGCAGGCGGGCGTGCGGGAGCCTCACGAGGAGGCGGTACTGGGCCGCGAGCGGAGTGATGTCGTCCTGCGCCGCCGCGATCAGCTGCGTCGGCACGGCGATCCGGGGCGCGTACTCGCCGACGTCGTGGGAGACGGAGGCGCGGAACGCCTCGAGGACGGTGTCGCGGGAGGCGAACGCGCTGAAGTAGCGGTCGTGCTGGTCGTGCACGAAGCGTCGCAGCGCCGGCTCCTTCGTCTTCACCATCGCCAGGCTCATCACCCGCACGATCAGCGGGTCGCTGAGCAGGCGCCGCCCCAGTGGCCCCGGCAGGAGCGCGCCGAGCCGGTAGTAGAGGACGGCGAGCCGGGTCAGGACGCCGCGCGGTCCCTGCAGCGCCGGCGCTCCGATCGGGTTGACCAGGACCAGGAGCGGAGTCGGCAGGCCCCCGGCGATCGCGGCGGCCGCGACGATCGAGCCGAAGGAGTGGCCGAGGACGGCCGCCTCGCCGCGGAGCCCCAGCGCGTCGAGGAAGGAGCCGAGCCAGGAGGCGTAGCCGTCCACGTCGTGCGGCAGGCGCGTCATCGGGGTCGAGGCGCCGAAGCCGGGCAGATCGGGAGCGAGCACCCGCACGTCCGCTCCCCCGGCGAGCAGGCGGGCGATGACGGGCTCGAGGCCGTGGTGCTCGCCGCGGAATCCGTGCACCAGCACGAGGACGGTCGAGGCGTCCGCAGCGCCGTAGGTCCAGTAGGCGGTGTGGGATCCGGCGACGTCCACCGCGGCCTCGCGGACGGGGACACGGCCGAGATCGGAGGCGTAGGGGGAGGGAGTGGTCATCGCGTTCCTTATCGTAGGGAAAGCCCGTCGAAGATCTGGCCGCAACGCCTTGCGTGGCCTCGATCCGAGCCGGGAGCATGATCACGCGCTCGCAACACGGCGCACCGCCCACCCGTCTCGCGAGACGGTCATCCGCTCAGGCAGCAGCAGAAGGAGCACCGTGAGCTTCACGTCGCCGATCCAACTCCCCGGACTCGCCCTCGACCCCCAGTGGTACCGCCGGGCGGTGTTCTACGAGGTGATGATCCGGTCGTACTACGACTCGAACGGCGACGGCGCCGGCGACATCAACGGGCTCGCCTCCAAGCTCGACTACCTGCAGTGGCTCGGGATCGACGCCCTGTGGCTCCCGCCGTTCTACATGTCGCCTCTGCGCGACGGTGGCTACGACGTCTCCGACTTCAAGGCGATCCTCCCCGAGTTCGGCACGATGGAGGACTTCCGCGACCTCGTCCGGAAGGCCCACGAGCGCAACATGCGCATCGTGATGGACTTCCCGCTCAACCACACCAGCGACCAGCACGAGTGGTTCCAGCAGTCGCGCTCCGACCCCGAGGGCCCCTACGGCGACTTCTACGTCTGGAACGACACCGACGACAAGTGGCCGGACATCCGCATCATCTTCGTCGACACCGAGGACTCGAACTGGGCCTTCGACGCCGAGCGCCGCCAGTTCTACTTCCACCGCTTCTTCTCGCACCAGCCGGACCTCAACTTCGAGAACCCCGCCGTGCACGAGGCGATCCACGACGTGGTCAAGTTCTGGCTCGACCTCGGCGTCGACGGCATCCGGCTCGACGCGATCCCCTACCTCTACGAGTCCGACGAGGGCAACGGAGAGGGCGAGCCGCCCACGCACGAGTTCATCAAGAACCTCCGCACCATGGTCGACCGCGACTACCCCGGCCGCATCCTGATCGCCGAGGCGAACCAGTGGCCGCGCGAGGTCGCCGCGTTCTTCGGCACGGAGGAGGAGCCCGAGTGCCACATGGCGTTCGACTTCCCCGTCATGCCGCGCATCTTCTACTCGCTCCGCGCGCAGACGGCGAACGAGCTGAAGAAGGTGCTCTCCGAGACGTTCGACATCCCCAGCGGCGCCGCCTGGGGCGTGTTCCTGCGCAACCACGACGAGCTCACGCTCGAGATGGTGTCCGAGGAGTACCGCCAGGCCATGTACGGCTGGTACGCCTACGACCCGCGGATGCGCTCCAACATCGGCATCCGCCGCCGGCTCGCACCCCTGCTGGACAACTCGCGCGCCGAGCTCGAGCTGATCAACGCCCTGCTCTTCTCTCTCGCCGGCAGCCCGTTCCTCTACTACGGCGACGAGATCGGCATGGGCGACAACATCTGGCTCAACGACCGCGACGCGTCGCGCACGCCGATGCAGTGGACACCCGATCGCAACGCCGGCTTCTCGGCCGCCGACCCCGGCAAGCTGGTGCAGCCGATCGTCCAGTCGCTCGTGTACCACTACAACCAGGTCAACGTCGAGGCGCAGCTGGCGCAGTCGCGCTCCCTGCTGCACTGGATGCGGAACGTCCTGCACGTGCGCCGCGGCCACCCGGCGTTCGGTCTCGGGTCGATGCGCGTCCTCGAGACGGACCACGAGTCGGTACTCGCGTTCGTGCGCGACTACGCGGGCTCGGGCACGGCGATGGGCGACCAGCCGGAGGAGGTCCTCTGCGTCTTCAGCTTCAACCACAACCCGGTCTCGGTCACCATCACCGACCCCGAGAACCCCGGATCGACGCTGAGCGACCTGTTCGGCGGCGGCCGCTTCCCCGGATTCTCGGACGACGGCACGCTGATGATGACGCTCGGCACGCAGGGCTTCTTCTGGCTCCACGTCGCCAAGGCGCACGAGGCCCGCTGACCGGGCAGCACGCCGAGGGGCCTCCGGCCGATGTCGGAGGCCCCCTTTAGGCTGTCCGCGTGAGCACCACCGGAACGACCGAGACGCAGACCGAGCCGATGCTGTTCGACGACGCCGAGCAGGCGCTCGTCCCCTCCGAGGGGGCGCGCTGGTTCGACCTGCTGGCCGTGTTCGACCTCGAGACCACCGGCATCGACGTCCGCACGAGCCGCATCGTCACCGCACACGTCGGCGTGATCGACGCGGCGGGCGAACCGATCGAGGGCACGACCTGGCTCGCCGATCCCGGGGTCGCGATCCCGGCCGGCGCCTCCGCGGTCCACGGCATCAGCACCGAGCACGCCCGCGCGCACGGCCGCCCCGCCGGCGAGGTCGTGGCCGAGGTCTCCGAGGCGCTGCGCTCGCTCCTCGCGCGCGGCATCCCCGTCGTCGTCTACAACGCCCCCTACGACCTCTCACTCCTCGCCCACGAGGCGCGGCGCTGGGGTGTGCCCGTGCTGCTCGACCCGAGCCCGGTCGTCGATCCGCTCGTGATCGACAAGGCGGTGGACCGCTACCGCAGAGGCAAGCGCACCCTCACCCTCGCCGCCGAGCACTACGGCGTCGCCCTCACCGAGGCCCACGACGCGGGCGCGGACGCCGTCGCGGCGGGCCGCGTCGCCCAGGCGCTGGGCCGCGCCTTCGCCGACGAGCTCGGAGTGGGTGCGGAGGCCCTGCACGCGCTCCAGGTCGACTGGTGCCGAACCCAGGCCGAGTCCTTCCAGGAGTACATGCGCCGCGTCCGCGACGAGTCCTTCGTCGCCGACGGGAGCTGGCCGGTCCGCCACTGACGCCTCAGGCCAGTGTGCGCCCCTCGTGGAGGAGCGCCACGTACTCCGCGATCCGCCGCTCCCGCGTTTCGGCCCGCTTCAGCTGCGAGAGGCGGAAGAGGAACGCGAAGCGCTTCTGCCCGCCGACGGTCGCGAAGAAGGCCAGGGCCTGCGGATCCGCGTCGAGCGCCCGCTGGAAGTCGTCCGGCACCTCCGCGTCGCGCTGCCGGTAGGCCGCGTCCCAGCGCCCGTCGCCGCGAGCCCGCTCGACCTCGGCCAGCCCGCCCGGCAGCATCCGGCCCTCCGCCAGCAGCCGCGCGACGTGGTCGCGGTTGACCTTCGACCACGGGCTCGCGCGACGCCGCGGGGTGAAGGCCTGGAGCTTGAACTGCTCGTCGAAGGCTCCCGCCTGGCCGTCGATCCAGCCGTGGCAGAGCGCGACGTCGAGCGCCTCGGCGTAGGTGATCCCCGGATCCACGGCGGCCTTCTTGCGCAGCTTCAGCCGGACCCCGTCCGGGTCGGGCTCGCCGCGGAGGTAGGCGTCCCACTCCTCGGGAGTCGTGAACGGCAGGATCGGCTTGTCGGCGAAGGACACCATGCCGGGACGCTACCGCGCCGGCTCCCCGAGGGCCACGGACTGCGCGTCGGCGCAAGCCCTCGCTCCGCGGACCGCGGCGCTGTGGGATCGGGTGAGCACGTGCTCCCCCTCCCCCTCTCGCAAGGAGAAGTCATGCCCACGATCCGCACGGTCACCGTCCTCGGCAGCGGAGTGCTCGGCTCCCAGATCGCCTTCCAGTCGGCCTTCCACGGCTTCGCCGTCACCGTCTACGACCTCTCCGACGAGGTCCTCGAATCGGCGCGCGAGCGGCTGCGCGGCCTCTCGGGCGTCTACGAGTCGGTGCCCGGCGGCGTCGCCGGCGGACCGCAGGAGGCGCTCGACTCCCTCCGCCTCACCTCCGACCTCGCGGAGGCGGTCGCCGACGCCGACCTCGTGATCGAGGCCGTCCCCGAGGACCTGAGCGTGAAGCAGGAACTGTACGGCCGGCTGGGTGCGCTCGCTCCCGAGCGCACGGTCTTCGCGACCAATTCGTCCACGCTGCTCCCCAGCGATCTGAAGGCCTCGACCGGCCGACCCGACCGCTTCCTCGCCCTGCACTACGCCAACCACGTCTGGGCGCAGAACACCGCCGAGATCATGGGGACGGCGGACACCGACCCCGCCGTGGTCGACGCCGTCGTGGAGTTCGCCGTCGCCAGCGGCCTCGAGCCCGTCCGGCTGCAGAAGGAGAAGGCCGGCTACGTCCTGAACTCCCTGCTGGTGCCGCTGCTCAACGCCGCGTCGGGTCTGCTCATGGGCGGCTACGCGGATCACGAGACCATCGACAAGACCTGGAGGATCGGCACCGGCGCGCCTCTCGGACCCTTCCAGATCTTCGATGTCGTCGGTCTGCGGACCGCCTACACCATCGCCGCCGCGGCCCCGGACGAGGCCTCCCAGGCGTTCGCCGCCCATCTGAAGACGGAGTACCTCGACCGCGGCCGCCTCGGGACGGCCACCGGTGAGGGCTTCTACCGCTACTGAGGACCGCCCGGCGGGAACGACGAAGGGCCCCCGACCGTGAGGTCGAGGGCCCTTCGGGGAGTGCTACTTGCCGAAGTTCTTGTAGCGGCTGTTGAACTTCTCGACACGGCCGGCCGAGTCCATGATGCGCTGCTTGCCCGTGTAGAACGGGTGCGAGGCGGAGGAGATCTCGACGTCGATGACGGGGTAGGTCACGCCGTCGAGCTCGATCGTCTTGCTGCTCTTCGCGGTCGAGCGGGTGAGGAAGGTCTCACCGGACGCGAGGTCGCGGAAGACGATCGCGGAGTACTCGGGGTGGATGTCGGTCTTCATGGTCGTGTCCTGTCGTCGATGGTCCTGAACCGCACCTGTCGTCGACGGGAACGGGTGGATGAGGGCGGGCGCACCGCGAACGGGCCCGAACCAGCTACCGAGAATACCAGACCGGCAGCGCGCGCAGAAGACGCGCCGCGCCCGGACCCCGGAGCCGGGTCAGCCGCGGGCGCGGGCCGAGAAGCGCCCGTTCTCGCGGGTGAGCGCGATGTCGAGCCCGAAGGTCTCGGCGAGCGTCGCCTCGGTCAGGGCCTCGGCCAGCGGGCCCGCCGCCACCACCGCTCCGTCGCGGAGGAGCAGGGCGTGGGTGAAGCCGTCGGGGATCTCCTCGACGTGGTGGGTCACCATCACGATCGCGGGCGACGCCGGGTCCTTCGCGAAGCCGCCCAGCAGCTGGACGAGCTCCTCGCGGGCGCCGAGGTCGAGGCTCGCGGCCGGCTCGTCGAGCAGGAGCAGCTCGGGGTCGGTCATGACCGCGCGGGCGATCTGGACGCGCTTCTGCTCGCCGTCCGAGAGCGTCCCGAACGTGCGCTCTGCGAGGTGCTCGAGTTTCCACTCGGACAGCACCCGGCGGGCGCGGCGCTCGTCGATCGCGTCGTAGCCCTCGTTCCAGCGGCCGGTCACGGCGTACGCGGCGGTCATCACGACGTCGAGCACGGTCTCGCCGGCCGGGAGGCGGCGGGCCATCGCGGTCGACGCGTAGCCGATGCGCGGACGCAGTTCGAACACGTCGACGCGGCCGAGGGTCTCCTCGAGCAGGTGCGCGGCACCGGTCGAGGGGTAGTTCTGCGCGGCGGCGATCTGCAGGATCGAGGTCTTGCCCGCCCCGTTGGGGCCGAGGATCACCCAGCGCTCGTCCTCGGCCACGTCCCACGACACGTGGTCGAGGATCCGCTTGCCGTTCCGGACGAAGGACACATCGACGAACGAGACAACGCTGGGCATGGGAGCCATTCTAAAGGAGGCGGCCGGGAGGCTCAGACGAGCGAGTCGTAGATCGCCCGGGTGTCCCGCGCGATCTGCGTCCAGCTGAAGTGGCTCTGCGCGCGCTCGCGGCCCGCGGCGCCCATCCGCTTCGCCGCCTCGGGGTCCGCGACGACCTCCGCCAGGGCGGCGGCGAGATCGGCGACGTAGCGGTCCGGGTCCACGGGGGTGCCGGTGCCGTCGGTGACCTGCTCGATCGGGACGAGGCGGCCCGTGACTCCGTCCTCGACGACCTCCGGGATGCCGCCGGTCGCCGTCCCGACGACCGCCGCACCGCAGGCCATCGCCTCGAGGTTGACGATGCCCAGGGGCTCGTAGATCGACGGGCAGACGAACGTGGTCGCGCTCGTCAGGACCGCGGAGAGCTGGTGGCGCGGCAGGTGGCGGTCGATCCAGACGACGCCGGTGCGCTCCTCCTGGAGGCTGCGGACGAGGGAGGTCACCTCGGCCATGATCTCCGGGGTGTCGGGGGCGCCGGCGCAGAGCACGAGCTGCACCTCGGGAGGCAGGGTCGCAGCGGCGCGGAGCAGGTAGGGCAGGCCCTTCTGCCGGGTGATGCGGCCGACGAAGACGACGGAGGGGCGCGAGGGGTCGATGCCGAGCTCGGCGAGGACGGCCTCGTCCTCGACGGGGTGCCAGGCGTCGAGGTCGATGCCGTTGTAGACCACGTGGACCTTCGCCGGGTCCAGGGCCGGGTAGGAGCGGAGGATGTCCTCGCGCATGCCGCCGGACACCGCGATCACGGCGTCGGCGTTCTCGTACGCCTCCCGCTCGATCCAGCTCGAGACGCGGTAGCCGCCGCCGAGCTGCTCGGCCTTCCACGGACGCAGCGGCTCGAGGCTGTGCGCCGAGACCACGTGCGGGATGCCGTGCAGGAGCTGGGCGAGACGCCCCGCGGCGTTGGCGTACCAGGTGTGGGAGTGGACCAGGTCGGCCCCCGCCGCGTCCTGCGCGATCTGCAGGTCGACCCCGAGGGTCTGCAGGGCGCCGTTCGCCTCGGCGAGCTCCGCGGGGACGGAGTACGCGAACGTGCCCGCCTCCTCGCGCGGCGCGCCGAAGCAGCGCACCACGACCTCCAGGTCACTGCGCAGCGCCTTGGTGAGCTCGGCCACGTGGACACCGGCTCCCCCGTACACCTCGGGCGGGTATTCCTTGGTCAGCAGATCGACTCGCACCCCCGAACCGTAGTACAGGGCGCTCCCCCGGCGACAGCCGGGGTCCACGGGGAAGCGCGAGCCCCTACTGTGGTGCCATGCAGTCAAAGAAGATCTTCGGCATCGTCCTCGCCGGCGGCGAGGGAAAGCGCCTCATGCCCCTCACAGCGGACCGGGCCAAGCCCGCGGTGCCGTTCGGCGGGCAGTACCGGCTGATCGACTTCGCGCTGTCCAACCTGATCAACTCCGGTCTCACCCAGATCGTCGTGCTGACGCAGTACAAGTCGCACTCGCTCGACCGCCACGTCTCGCAGACCTGGCGCCTCTCCGGGCTCCTGAACTCCTACGTCGCCTCGGTCCCCGCGCAGCAGCGCCTGGGCAAGCGCTGGTTCAGCGGCTCGGCCGACGCGATCCTGCAGAGCCTCAACCTGATCCGCGACGAGAAGCCCGACATCGTCGTCGTGGTCGGCGCCGACCACGTCTACCGCATGGACTTCTCGCAGATGATCGACGCGCACATCAAGTCGGGTGCGAAGGCGACCGTCGCGGCCATCCGCCAGCCGATCGAGCTCGCGGACCAGTTCGGCGTCATCCAGCTCGCCGGAGACGAGGCGGGCGACGGCATCGTGCCGACGATGATCTCCGAGTTCCTCGAGAAGCCCAAGGACGCCGTCGGCCTGGCCGACTCGCCGCACGAGGTCCTCGCCTCCATGGGCAACTACGTCTTCGACGCCGACGCCCTGATCGACGCGGTCATCCGCGACGGGGAGTCCTCCACGTCGGACCACGACATGGGCGGCGACATCATCCCCGACTTCGTCGCGCGCGGCGAGGCCGGCGTCTACGACCTCAAGCTCAACGACGTCCCCGGCTCGACCGACCGCGACCGCTACTACTGGCGGGACGTCGGCACCATCGACTCCTTCTTCGAAGCCCACCAGGACCTCATCTCGGCTCTGCCGGTCTTCAACCTCTACAACCAGCAGTGGCCGATCTTCTCGTCGCAGCTGAACTCCCCGCCGGCCAAGATCGTCCGCGACGGCAAGGGCAACATGGGATCGACGGTCGACTCGGTCGTCTCGCTCGGCACCGTCATCTCGGGCGCGCACATCGAGCGCAGCGTCGTCGGGCCCTGGACGGTCATCGAGTCGAACGCGACGGTCACCGACTCTGTGGTCTTCGACAAGGTCCGCATCGGCCCGGACGCGCTGGTCGTCCGCGCTATCCTCGACAAGGACGTCGTCGTCGAGCCCGGTGCTCGGGTCGGCGTGGACCACGACCACGATCGCGAGCGCGGGTTCACCGTGACCGAGTCGGGCATCACCGTCGTCGGCAAGGGCGTCGTCGTCCACCCGTAGCACCCCCACGGGTCGAGCTCTGCGCCCCGGCGCGCCCACCCGACCGATCGGACCGGCCCATGAGTGAGCGTCCTGCGACGCCTGCCCGCTTCCTCGTCGTCCTCGACGCGGACTCCACCCTCCTCCAGGACGAGGTGATCGAGCTCCTCGCGGTGCACGCCGGCTCCGAGGAGCGCGTCGCCGCCGTCACCGAGCGGGCGATGCGCGGCGAGCTCGACTTCGGCGAGAGCCTCCGCGAGCGCGTCGCCACTCTCGCCGGGATCCCCGAGTCGGTGCTCCCGGGCGTGAGCTCGGGCGTCCGCGTCACGCCCGGCGCCGCTGAGCTCGTGGCCGGCGTGCACGCTGTCGGCGGCCGCATCGGAGTCGTGTCCGGAGGGTTCCACGAGGTCCTCGACCCGGTCGCCGGCGCGCTCGGCCTCGACTTCGTCCGGGCCAACCGCCTCTGCTGCCGGGGCGGCCTGCTGACCGGAGCGGTCGACGGAGCGGTCATCGACGCCGCGGCCAAAGCGGAGGCGCTCCGCGAGTGGGCGGCGCTCTCGGGCGTTCCGCCGCAGCGCACGATCGCCGTCGGCGATGGTGCGAACGACCTGGAGATGATGGCGGTCGCCGCCCTCGCCGTCGCCTTCAACGCCAAGCCCCTGGTGCGCGAGCGCGCCGACCTCGTCGTCGGCGGCCTCGACCTCTCGCAGCTGCTGCCCGTCCTCGGCCTCCGCGGCTGAGGCCCGTCTCCTCCGCCCTCGAGGGGGTCAGCCGCCCGCGGTCGCGACGAGCCCGGCACAGCCGAGCGCCAGCGCCCAGCTGACGAGCGAGCCCACCAGGAAGTACTCCGCCTTCTCCCCGCTGCCGCCGTCGCGGGAGATCTCGGGGAAGCGCACGATCCCCTTGGCGGCGAGCACGGCACCGGCGAGGCCGATCGCTCCCGCGAGCGTGAGGCCGGCGATCAGCAGCCGCTCCAGCGGTCCGATCGTGCGCCCGCCCTGGAGGTCCGGCAGGCGGGCGTCGGTCGGCTCGCGACGCGCGAACCGCTCGCTCCAGCGCGGACGCGGCGCGGGCTCGGCCTGCGGGAGCTCGCGGAACAGCGCCGCCCGCACGATCACGTTGCCGCTCTCCAGCAGGAAGAGCCCGGCTCCGACCGCCAGGGCGAGCGGCTCGAGCGGAGGGAGCGTGTTCGCGACGGCGGCAGGCGCGAGCGGCGCCGTCGGGACGCCGGCGGCGCGGTCGACGATGGTCAGCACCAGGACCGCCGCGATGAGGCCGACGGCCGGGCGCAGCCCCCCGGGCGGCCGCGCGTTCTCGACGGTCGTGGTCGTCAGCAGCCAGGCTCCGGCCAGGACGACGACGATCGCCGCACCGAGCGGCGGGGCTCCGACGACGAGCGCTGCGGTCACGGCTGCGGCGGCGAGCACGGGGATCGCGAGGAGGGCCGCACGGCGGCGGAGGTGCGTGCGCGCGAGGTCGGCGGGGCCGATCACGGCGAGCAGCAGCGCCGTCAGCACGTCTCCTCCAGCAGGCGCGCGCCGGCGAGGAGGGCGCCCGCTCCCGCGCGCCGCAGCGCCTGCGAGACGGCGGGCTGCGAGATCGACTCCTGCTCGCCCAGCTCCTTCTGCGACGCTCCGCGCAGGCTCCCGAGCACGAGCCGGCGGTCGCGCGCGCTGAGCGCTCCGACCAGGGCGTCGCGGGAGAGGAGGTAGGCGTTGACCGCCGCCTCGCCGGGGCTCCCGTCCGAGTCTCCGGCGACGAACCACCCGCGTGCCGTGGGCACGGCGCCGTCCTCGAGCGCGTGGGCTCGGTCGATGGCCTCGCGCGCGCGCCACCAGCCGGAGCCGTCCTCGAGGTCCCCTGCGATTCCCGAGCCGACCACCCGCACCTCGCCCAGGCCGATGCCCACGCGGCAGTCGATGCCGGCCGGGAGCGAGAGGCGCGCCTGCAGCGTCGCCCGGAGCGCGGAGTGGACGGAGGGGTGGATCGCCTGGAACTCGTCGCCGACCGTCGGATGCAGGGGCTGGATCGCCGGGACCGCGGCCTCCACGTCGGCGAAGCCCTGCTCGATCTCGCGCTGGGCGCCCGCACGGTCGACGAGGGAGCGGGAGGTCACCAGGTCCAGGAGGACGGCGACGACGTCGGAGGAGGTCATCGCATAAGCCTAGAGCTTATATCCGGCAGATATAAGCTCCAGGCTTATCGGTCAGTGGCCCATCCCGAGGCCGCCGTCGACCGGGATCACGGCACCGGAGATGTACGCCGCCTCATCACTGGCCAGCCAGCGCGTGACCTTGGCGACCTCGGCAGCGGTGCCGTAGCGGGCCAGCGGGATGCTCTTGCGGTACTCCGCCTGCTGCTCCGGCGAGAGCTCGGCGGTCATGTCGGTCTCGATGAAGCCGGGGGCGACGACGTTGGCGGTGATGTTGCGGGCGCCGAGCTCGCGGGTCAGCGAGCGGGCGAAGCCCACGAGGGCGGCCTTCGACGAGGAGTAGTTGATCTGGCCGGGCGACCCGTAGAGGCCGACCACGCTGGAGATGAGGACGACGCGGCCGAAGCGCTGCTTGAGCATCCCCTTCGACGCGCGCTTGACCACGCGGAACGCCCCCGTGAGGTTCGTGTCGACGACGGAGGTGAAGTCCTCCTCCGTCATGCGCAGCAGCAGGGTGTCGCGGGTGATGCCCGCGTTCGCCACCAGGATCTCGACCGGGCCCAGCTCGGCCTCGACCTGCGTGAACGCGGCGTCGATGGAGGCGGCGTCGGTCACGTCCGCGACGACGGTGAGGGAGCCCTCCGGACCGGAGCCCGAGCGCGCCGTCACGGCGACCCGGTGACCGGCGGCCACGAACTCCTGGGCGATGGCGAAGCCGATCCCCCGGTTGCCCCCGGTGACGAGGACGGTGCGCGGCGTGGTCATGGTGTCCCTCCTGCCGGCGCTCGTGCGGCGCCGGGCGACCCGTACATCCTAGAGGCGCGTCGCGCAACAGATTCCGGGATGAGGCCCTCCCGGCCTGCACCCACCTGCCGCGACGTAGGCTTGCAGGGCTGTGAAACCACGCGAGACACTCACCTCCCTACCGCCGTCGCCGAGCGCCGAGCGGCGCTCCCGTGCGATCAAGTACTCGATCGCCATGGGCATCAGGATGCTCTGCGTCATCTGCCTCCTCTTCGCCCACGGATGGTGGCTGCTGTTCTTCGCGATCGGCGCCGTGGTCCTGCCCTACTTCGCCGTCGTGCTGGCCAACGTCGGCAGCGCGGGCGAGCGCGGCAACGTCGAGCGGCCGGGTGCGATCGTCCTCTCCCGACCGGTCCCGCCGGCTCCGGCTCCCGCCCCGGCCCCCGACTCCGAGGCGCCGACCGGCCCCGAGGGCGGCGACCCTCGGGGAGACCGACCGTGATCCCCCTCGGCCGGGTCCCCGACGCGCACGCCTGCTCCCGAGCGGGCTGCCCGAGGACGGCGACCTTCGCGATCGAGTGGCGGAACCCGAGGATCCACACGGAGGACCGCCGGAAGACCTGGCTGGCCTGCGGCGAGCACCGGGAGTTCCTGCGCGAGTTCCTCCTCGCCCGCGACTTCCCGCTCGAGGTGAAGCCGCTCTACACGGTCGACCGCGGAGCGGAACGGTGAGCAGCGACGCGCCCCGACCCTCCTGGCGCTTCGTCTTCTCCCGGCGCTGGTTCGGCTACCTCGCGCTCGCGATCGTCTTCGCCGTCGCCTGCGTGCTGCTCTCTCGCTGGCAGGTCGCGCGGCTCGACCAGGCCGCCTCGACCAACAGGCTGGTCACCGCGAACTGGACCGCCGACCCGGTCGCCCTCGACGGGCTGCTCCCCGCCGACTCCGCCTGGGACGACGCGCTCGAGTACCGCCCGGTCGAGGTCGCCGGCGTCTACGAGACGCAGGGGCAGACGCTCGTCCGCAACCGGCCCTACAACGGCAATCCCGGCTTCGAGATCCTGACGCCGCTGCGGCTCGACGACGGCAGCGTGTTCGTCGTCGACCGTGGCTGGGTGCCCGTCGGCTCGACCCAGGACTCCCCCGACACGATCCCCGCACCGCCCGAGGGGGAGGTGACCGTCGTCGCCCGCTTGAAGCCCGCGGAGGGACGGATCGACGGACGCTCCGCGCCGGCCGGCCAGATCGCCACCATCCAGCTCGACGACCTGTCGACGCAGCTGGACGAGCCCCTGCGGACCTCGGCGTACGGCCTGCTGGTCGGCGAGGCGCCGGCGCCGATCGACGCTCCCCCGCTGGCCGCGATCAAGCCGGTCGCCGACGAGGGCCTGCACATCAGCTACGCCATCCAGTGGGTGCTGTTCGCCGTCATGGGCTTCGGCGGGCTCGGCTGGGCGATCCGCCACGAGTACCGCATCCGCAATGCCGACGACCCCGAGGTCGTGGCGGCCGAGGAGCGGCGCGAGGAGCGCCGCCGACGCCGCGGCCGCAGCGACTCCGAGGTCGAGGACGAGCTGCTCGACGCCCGCTAGGCGAGCGTGATCAGGTCGAGGTAGTCGGCCGCCCAGTGGTCCTCGGTGCCCTCCGGCATGATCAGGACCCGCTCGGGGTTCAGCGCCTCGACGGCCCCCTCGTCGTGGCTGACCAGGACGACCGCGCCCTCGTAGTGCGCGAGCGCGTCGAGGATCTCCTCGCGGCTCGCCGGGTCGAGGTTGTTGGTGGGCTCGTCGAGCAGGAGCACGTTCGCTCCCGAGACCACGATCATCGCCAGGGCGAGACGGGTCTTCTCCCCGCCGGAGAGGACCCCGGCCGGCTTGTGCGAGTCGTCCCCGGTGAACAGGAACGAACCCAGGACCCGGCGCGCCTCGGTCTCGGTGAGGTTCGGGCTCGACGACACCATGTTCTCGAGCACCGAGCGCTTGACGTCGATCGTCTCGTGCTCCTGCGCGTAGTAGCCGATCCGGAGGCCGTGCCCGGCCTCGATCACTCCGGTGTCGGGCTGGTCGACGCCGCCCAGGATGCGCAGGAGCGTCGTCTTGCCCGCTCCGTTGAGCCCCAGGATGACGACCTTGGAGCCGCGGTCGATCGCGAGGTCGACGGCGGTGAAGATCTCGAGCGAGCCGTAGCTCTTCGACAGGTTCTGAGCCTGCAGGGGGGTGCGTCCGCAGGCGGACGGAGTCGGGAACCGGAGCTTCGCGACGCGGTCGACCGCGCGGACCTCCTCGAGTCCGCTGAGCATGCGCTCGGCACGCGCGACCATCTGGTGCGCCGCCGCGGCCTTCGAGGCCTTCGCGCCGAACTTGGCGGCCTGCAGCTGGAGGGCGCCGGCCTTCTTCTCGACGTTGACCCGCTCCTTCTTGCGGCGCTCCTCGTCGGCGGCGCGCTGGCGCTGGTAGTTCTTCCAGTTCATGTTGTAGACGTCGATGACCTGGCGGTTGGCGTCGAGGTAGAAGACGCGGTTCACGGTCTCGCCGACCAGCTCGATGTCGTGGCTGATCACGATGAAGCCGCCGCGGTAGTTCTTGAGGAACTCGCGGAGCCAGACGACGGAGTCGGCGTCGAGGTGGTTCGTCGGCTCGTCGAGGATCAGCGTGCTCGCGTCCGAGAAGAGGATCCTCGCGAGCTCGATGCGGCGCCGCTGGCCGCCGGAGAGCGTCTTGAGCGGCTGGTCGAGGATCCGGTCGGGGAGGTTGAGGTTGCTCGCGATCGACGCGGCCTCCGCCTCCGCCGCGTATCCGCCCAGGGAGAGGAAGCGGTCCGTGAGGTTGCCGTACTTCTTCATGCCGGCCTCGCTCAGGGAGGTGTCGCTGCTCGACATCGCGATCGTCGCCTCCTGCATGCCGAGCACCAGCTGCCCCAGCCCGCGCGCGTCGAGGATGCGGGTGCGCGCCAGCTCCTCCGGGTCGCCCGAGCGCGGGTCCTGGGGGAGGTAGCCGATCTCGCCGCCGCGGTCGACCGTGCCCTTCGAGGCGATGAGGTCGCCCGCGAGGACCTTGGTCAGCGTCGTCTTCCCCGCCCCGTTGCGGCCGACGAGGCCGACCTTGTCGCCGTCGCCCACCCGGAAGGAGACGTTCTCCATCAGGAGTCGGGCGCCGACTCGGAGTTCGAGGTCGTGCACGCTGAGCACAGTGCTGTCCGTTCCCGCCAAGAAATGGCGTTCGGTTCGGGAGGAGTGGGGCATGAGGCCGCGATGCGGCAGCCCCCTAGTATATTTCCTGAGCCGCGGGGCGGATCCACGTCCGCTCACCGCGGACGCGCTCGCTCCTCGCTCTCGGGCGACCAGGACCCTCGGAGATCACCCATGTCCCCTTCCTCTTCCGCCCTCCCGCGCCCGGTCCTCGCCGACCGGCTCGTCACCCGCTCCGTCGCGACCGACGCCCTGCTGGTGCTCGCGGGTGCGGGTCTCACCGCGGCGATGGCGCAGCTGTTCATCCCGATGTGGCCGGTCCCCTTCACGGGCCAGACCTTCGCGGTCCTCCTGGTCGGCACGACGCTCGGCGCGCTCCGCGGCGCGCTCTCCATGCTCGTGTACGCGCTCGTGGGCGCTCTCGGCGCCCCGGTCTTCACCGAGGGCTCGCACGGCTGGGCTGTCCTCGCGGGTCCCACCGGCGGCTACATCGTCGGCTTCGTCCTCGCGTCGATCGTCACCGGATGGCTCGCCCAGCGGCAGTGGGACCGTCGCGTCCTCGGCACGCTGGTGACCTTCCTCGCCGGCACAGCCACCATCTACCTCGTCGGCCTGCCCTGGCTGGCCGCCGCCCTCGCCTCGCTGGGGCTGCCCGCCGACCTCGGCTCCGTCCTCTCCGCGGGGCTCGTGCCCTTCCTCATCGGCGACGCGCTCAAGGCGCTGGTCGCCGCCGCGCTGCTCCCCACCACCTGGGCGATGCTCTCGCGCCGCTCGCGCTGAGCGGTCGCACGAACGCCGAAGGGCCGGGAGGACGAATCCTCCCGGCCCTTCGGCGTTCGCGTGCGTCTGCTAGATGGAGAAGCCGAGCGCGCGCATCATGTCGCGGCCGTCCTCGGTGATCCGGTCGGGACCCCACGGCGGCATCCAGACCCAGTTGATCCGGAAGGCCTCGACGATGCCGTCGAGCGACTCGGCGGTCTGCTCCTCGAGCACATCGGTCAGCGGGCAGCCCGCCGAGGTGAGGGTCATGTGGATGACGAGGGCGTCGTTCTCGTCGTCCCAGCCCAGGTCGTAGATGAGTCCCAGGTCGACCACATTGACCCCGAGCTCGGGGTCCATGACGTCCTTGAGGGCCTCCTCGACCTGGTCGAAGAGCTTCGGCTCGAGAGTGGTGACCGCCATGATCAGACCGTCGCCGAGGTCAGGAAGCGGTCGTAGCCCTCGTCCTCGAGCCGGGTGGCGAGCTCCTTGCCGCCCTGCTCGGCGACGCGGCCGGCGACGAAGACGTGGACGAAGTCCGGCTGGATGTAGCGCAGGATCCGCGTGTAGTGCGTGATCAGCAGCACGCCGAGGCCGGTGCTCTGGTGGGCGCGGTTGACGCCCTCGGACACGATCTTGAGCGCGTCGACGTCGAGGCCGGAGTCGGTCTCGTCTAGGACGGCGAACTGCGGGGCGAGCAGCTCGAGCTGCAGGATCTCGTTGCGCTTCTTCTCGCCGCCCGAGAAGCCCTCGTTGACGTTGCGCGCCGCGAAGGACGAGTCCATGCGGAGGTTCGCCATCGCGGACTTGACGTCCTTCGTCCACGTGCGGATCGCGGGCGCCTCACCGGCGATCGCGGTCTTGGCGGTGCGGAGGAAGTTGGTGTTGGTCACGCCGGGAATCTCGACCGGGTACTGCATGGCGAGGAAGAGGCCCGCGCGGGCGCGCTCGTCGACGGTCATGTCGAGGACCTCGACGCCGTCGAGGGTGATCGAGCCGCCGTCGACGTGGTACTTGGGGTGTCCCGCGATCGTGTACGCGAGGGTGGACTTGCCGGACCCGTTGGGGCCCATGATCGCGTGGATCTCACCCTGGTTGATGGTGAGATCGACACCGCGGAGGATCTGCTTGGTCCCCTGCTCGGTCTCGACACTGACGTGGAGATCGCTGATCTGGAGAACGGACATTCAGACTTCCTTCGTGACGGTCGGGTCGATGTAGACGTCGCCGTCGATGATCTCGACGACGAAGACGGGGACCGGCTCGTAGGCCGGGAGGTTCAGCGGGGTGCCGGTGCGGAGGGAGAACTGGGAGCCGTGCGCCCAGCACTCGAGGCTCTCGCCCTCGACGAAGCCCTCGGAGAGCGAGATCTCGCCGTGGGTGCAGGTGTCGCCGATCGCGTGGATCTCGCCGGCGGAGTCCTGCACGACCGCGATCGCGACTCCGTCGACCTCGACCCGCATGGCCTGGTTGGGGATCAGCTCGGAGACCGAGCAGATCATCGCGGCGTTGCTCATGCGGTGACCGCCGATCCGCGGGAGGAGCCGGTCTGGCCGGCGCTGCCGGCGAGCTCCGCCTCGATCGCGAGCTGCAGGCGGTCCTCGAGCTCGGCGACCTTGATCTGCTGCACGATCTCGCTGAGGAATCCGCGCACGACGAGGCGTCGCGCCTCGTCCTCGCGGATCCCGCGGGACTGCAGGTAGAAGAGCTGCTCGTCGTCGAAGCGGCCGGTCGCCGACGCATGTCCCGCTCCGGCGATGTCGCCGGTCTCGATCTCGAGGTTCGGGATGGAGTCGGCGCGCGTGCCGTCCGAGAGGACGAGGTTGCGGTTCTGCTCGTAGCTGTCGGTTCCGGTGGCGCTGTTGCGGATGAGGACGTCGCCGATCCAGACGGTGCGCGCACCCTCGCCCTGCAGCGCGCCCTTGTAGGTCACGCGGCTGCGGGTGTCGGGGGCGTCGTGGTCGACGTACACCTGCTGCTCGAGGTGCTGGCCGCCGTCGGCGAAGTAGAGGCCGAAGAGCTCGCCGTCCGCTCCGCGCTCGACGAGGTGCGCCGAAGGGTTGACCCGGACGATGGAGCCGCCGAGGGTGACCACGATGTGCTTCACCTTCGCGTCGCGTCCGACCCGCACGAAGTGGTTGGCGAGGTGCCGGGCGTCGTCCGCCCACTCCTGCACGGTGACGACGGTGAGCTGCGCGCCCTCGCCGACGAGGATCTCCACGTTCTCGGCGAGGGAGGCCTCTCCTTCGTTCTGCAGCACGACGACGGCGCGGGCGTAGGGCGCCGCCTCGATGATCATGTGCGCGGCGCGGGGTGCGGAGCCGAGGCCCGAGCGGACGAGGGTGGCGACCTTCTCGTCCTCTCCCGTCACGCGGACGGCGAGGGCCTTCTCGAAGCTCGACCAGGCGTTCGCGGCGGCGCGGTCCTCGGGGAGGCCGGCCGTGCCGATCCGCTGGTCGTCGCGGCCGACCCACGAGACGTCGACGCCGTCCACCGCTGCGTGCTCGACGGGAGTGGGCGAGCCGTCGAGAGCGCCGTCGATGAGATCGCCCAGGCGGGCGACGGGCGTCAGCTTCCAGGCGATCTCGCGTCCGGTGACGGCCTCGAAGGCCTCGACGTCGGACGAGGCGAAGCGCTCGGAGCGCGTCTGCACGGGCGTGAACGCCCCGTCGGAGTGGGCGCTGATGCCCAGGCGCTCGGCGGCGGCCGCGCCGTCGATCTCGGGGGTCGCGGCGCTCGTGGGGACCGTCATCTGGCGGTGGTTCCTTTCGATGGGTGCGGGGCGCCCCGTCCGGGCGCCCCTTCGAGGGGGGAGGCGGGCGTCAACCGACGCTGCCCTCCATCCCCATCTCGATGAGCTTGTTCAGCTCGAGGGCGTACTCCATGGGCAGCTCGCGTGCGATCGGCTCGATGAAGCCGCGGACGATCATGGCCATGGCCTCGTCCTCCGGCAGGCCGCGCGACATCAGGTAGAAGAGCTGCTCCTCGCTGACCTTCGACACCGTCGCCTCGTGGCCGAGCTGCACGTCGTCGACGCGGATGTCGATCGCCGGGTAGGTGTCGGAGCGCGAGATGGTGTCGACCAGGAGGGCGTCGCAGCGCACGGTGTTCGCCGAGTGGTGCGCGTTCGCGTCCACCCGGACCTCTCCGCGGTATCCGGCACGACCGCCGCCGCGGGCGATCGACTTCGAGACGATCGACGACTGCGTGTACGGCGCCATGTGGACCATCTTCGCGCCGGCGTCCTGGTGCTGGCCGGGGCCCGCGAAGGCGACGGAGAGGGTCTCCCCCTTGGCGTGCTCGCCGACCAGGAAGATCGACGGGTACTTCATCGTGACCTTGGAGCCGATGTTGCCGTCGATCCACTCCATCGTCGCGCCCTCGTGCGCGATCGCGCGCTTGGTGACGAGGTTGTAGACGTTGTTCGACCAGTTCTGGATCGTCGTGTAGCGCACGCGGGCGTTCTTCTTCACGATGATCTCGACCACGGCCGAGTGCAGCGAGTCCGACTTGTAGATCGGCGCTGTGCAGCCCTCGATGTAGTGGACGTAGCTGTCCTCGTCCGCGATGATCAGGGTCCGCTCGAACTGGCCCATGTTCTCGGTGTTGATCCGGAAGTAGGCCTGCAGCGGGATGTCGACGTGCACGCCCTTGGGGACGTACACGAAGGAGCCGCCGGACCAGACCGCGGTGTTCAGCGCCGCGAACTTGTTGTCGCCCGCGGGGATGACCGTGCCGAAGTACTCCTCGAAGATCTCGGGGTGCTCGCGCAGAGCCGTGTCCGTATCCATGAAGATGACGCCCTGCTCCTCCAGGTCCTCGCGGATCTGGTGGTAGACGACCTCGGACTCGTACTGGGCCGCGACGCCGCCGACGAGGCGCTGGCGCTCCGCCTCCGGGATGCCGAGCTTCTCGTACGTGTTCTTGATGTCGTCCGGGAGGTCGTCCCAGGTCTGCGCCTGCTTCTCGGTCGAGCGGACGAAGTACTTGATGTTGTCGAAGTCGATGTCCGACAGATCGGCACCCCATGTCGGCATGGGCTTGCGCTCGAAGAGCTTCAGGGCCTTCATGCGACGGTCGCGCATCCAGGCGGGCTCGTTCTTGAGCGCGGAGATGTCGGAGACGACCTCGGGCGAGATGCCGCGGCGTGCGGAGGCTCCGGCGGAGTCCGAGTCGGACCAGCCGAACTCGTAGACGCCCAGGCTCTCGAGCTCGGGGCGGTCGATCAGGATGTCTGACATGTGTACCTCGTTTCCTACCCACTGCTAACCGGTCGGGTCCCGGAGTCATTCCCCCGGGGGTGGCCCGCGGGTGCTCTCCGGCCGGTCGCGCGATCGATCTGATGCGCGGAGCGGATGATGTGCGTCCCTGGATTCCGGAGGTGTGCGTCGGCGCTCCATCGGGCCGTGTGCGGATCACGTGCGCAGGGTGCGTCGAACCGTGACCAGCTTCTCATTCTACCGGCGTCCGCCGTTCAGCGGAACCTCCGCACCTGGGTGTCGGCCGGGCACCGGCGGCCGGACTCCAGACGCGCATGACCATACCGGTGTCGGTGGTCCGTGATTCGGTTCCGTCATGACGAACGACGCCTCGACCCCGATCCCCGCCCGACTCGTGACCGCACTGATGGGCGCCGGCCTGCCGGCCGGACCCGCTCGGGCGTTCGGCCCTCTCGCCCGCGCCGTCGCGGCCGACCTCCCGCTTCGGGCGCTCCCCCGCGTGCTCCGGCGCCTCCGGCGGCACCTGCTCTCCGCCGAGCCGGAGCCCGCGGTCAGGCGGTGGGCTGGAGCTCCTGAGCGGCGTCCCGGCGCTGGGCGCGCACGGTGAAGAGCCGCGGGTTCACGTCGAGCAGCACGCGGACCGCGCCGACCCAGATGAGCGCCGAACCGAGGAGGTGCACCGCGACGAGCGTCTCAGGCAGCGCGGTGAGGGACTGCGCGACCCCGACCAGGGCCTGCAGCAGGACGACCACGAGGAAGGCGATCACGCGCCGCCGGGCGAGCTCCGCGCCCGCCGCCCGCGACAGGCGCAGGAGCAGCGCGGCTCCCGCGACGAGCACCGCCGTTCCGAGCACGCCGTGCAGGACGGTCACGCTCTCCCAGTGGAACTGCATCCGCGGCACCTCCGCGGAGTCGCCGGCGTGCGGCCCGGTGCCCGTGACGAGGGTCCCCACGAGGATCACGAGGAGGGTCAGGCCGACGAGCCCGATGCTGAGGGCCCGCGTCGTGCGGTCGGGCTCGAAGGCCACGGACTGCGAGCGGTGGGCGCGGTGCCACGTCAGTGCGGTGGTGGTGAGCAGGGCGATGGCCAGGACGAAGTGCCCCGCCACGATGTACGGGTTGAGGCCGGAGTGCACGGTCGCTCCGCCCGCGAGGGCGTTCGCGACGACGAGCCAGAACTGCGACCACGCGAGCCGGGTCATGGTGCGGTCGCGCGGCTTCTGCAGGCGCGCGGCCGTGATCGCCCAGCCCACAGCGACCACGAGGACGCCGGTGAACGCGCGGTTCGTGAACTCGATGAAGCCGTGGATGCCGAGCTCGGGGGTCGAGGTGAGCGAGCCCGGCTCGCACGCCGGCCAGGTGGGGCAGCCGAGGCCCGAGCCGGTCAGCCGGACGACGCCCCCGAAGAAGATGATCAGGATGCTCGCGACCAGCGCCGCGGTGGTCCCCCAGCGCAGTGCGCGCGGACCCAGGGTCACCCGCTCGGCGAGGAAGGAGAACGGGGTCACCATCAGAAGGGCAGCAGCGGGTCGATGCCGACGGCGAGGAAGAGCAGGGTGAGGTACCCGATGGACCCGTGGAACACGCGCATCGGCGAGACGTGCTCGTGACGGATCGCGAGGCTGTAGAGGCGGTGCGTCTCGGCGATGAACCAGATCCCGCTGCCGAGGGCGACCACCGTGTAGAGCACGCCCATGCCGGCGACGGGGATCAGCAGGAGCGAGCAGGCGACGGTGGCCCAGGCGTAGAGGATGACCTGGAGCCCGACGATCGTGCGCCCGCGCACGACGGCCAGCATCGGCACGCCGGCGGCCTGGTAGTCGTCGCGGTACTTCATCGACAGCGGCCAGTAGTGCGGCGGCGTCCAGAGGAAGATGACGGAGAAGAGGATGACGGGGGCCCAGTCGAGCGAGTCCGTGACCGCCGCCCAGCCGATCAGCACCGGCATGCAGCCCGCGATGCCGCCCCACACGATGTTCTGCGGCGTACGGCGCTTGAGGAAGAGCGTGTAGAACACGACGTAGATCAGGATCGCGGCGAGCGAGAGGCCTGCGGAGAGCCAGTTGGCCGTCAGGCCGAGCCAGACGATCGACAGGACGCCGATCGTGGTCGCGAAGACGAGTGCGGACCGGTCCGAGATCTCACCGGTCACGAGCGGCCGGTTCTTCGTCCGGTTCATGATCCGGTCGATGTCGCGGTCGAAGTAGCAGTTGAACGCGCCCGCGGACCCGGCGCTCAGGGCGCCGCCGATCAGGACGTTGAGGACCAGCAGCAGGTTCGGGATCCCGCCCTGCGCCAGGATCATCGTCGGAGCGGTCACCACGAGGAGCAGCTCGATCACGCGCGGCTTCGTCAGAGCGACGAAGGCCTTCACCTTGCGCGAGAGGGTCGTCGTCGACGCCCCGTCCCGCTCGACGGCGGTGGTCTCCACGACTGCGTCCATTGCTCCTCTAACGATTCGATGATCCCGAACGAGTGTAATGCGCCCGTCCGGGAGCCGGGCCCGGCGTGCACGCTTGTCCAATCGGACGCAGACATATGCGACCGCACAACCCCCGGTCCGCGGCGCACCCCCCTCCGTATACTCGGGACTGCTCGCCAGAGCGCCCGGCACGCACCCGAGCCCGCCCGACGATCGTCGGCACGGGGCCGAGAGGGTCGTCGCCGGAGCATCGTGTCGAAGTCGTCATGCGGCGTGCTCCACCATGCGAGAGGGCGGACGGTCCCCGTCTGCCCCACGTCTCGAGAAGGGTCAGTACCAAGTGTCAGAACTGCAATGGGAATCCATTGACGAGAAGGCAGTCGACACGGCGAGGGTTCTCGCCGCGGACGCGGTCGAGAAGGTCGGCAACGGCCATCCCGGAACCGCCATGAGCCTCGCGCCCGCCGCCTACCTCCTGTTCCAGAAGGTCATGCGCCGCGATCCGTCCGACGCGACCTGGATCGGCCGCGACCGGTTCATCCTGTCGGTCGGCCACTCCTCGCTGACGCAGTACGTCCAGTTCTACCTGGGCGGCTACGGACTCGAGCTCGACGACCTCAAGGCGCTGCGCACCTGGGGCTCGAAGACCCCGGGCCACCCGGAGTACGGCCACACCGACGGCGTCGAGATCACCACCGGACCGCTCGGCCAGGGCCTCGCCTCCGCCGTGGGCTTCGCCTACGCCTCGCGCTTCGAGCGCGACCTGTTCGACCCGGAGGCCGCCGCGGGCACCTCCCCGTTCGACCACTTCGTCTACGTCATCGCCGGCGACGGCGACCTGCAGGAGGGCGTCACCAGCGAGGCCTCCTCGCTGGCCGGCCACCAGAAGCTCGGCAACCTGGTCGTCATCTACGACTCCAACCAGATCTCGATCGAGGACGACACGAACATCGCCTTCACCGAGGACGTCAAGGCGCGCTACGAGGCCTACGACTGGCAGGTCCAGGTCGTCGACTGGAAGAAGACCGGCGAGTACCACGAGGACGTCGCCGAGCTGCACGCCGCGATCGAGGCCGCGAAGGGCGAGACCGACAAGCCGTCGCTCATCATCCTGCGCACCATCATCGGCTGGCCGTCGCCGAAGAAGCAGAACACCGGCAAGATCCACGGCTCCGCCCTGGGCGCCGACGAGCTCCGCGGACTCAAGGAGGTGCTCGGCTTCGACCCCGAGAAGACCTTCGACGTCGCCGACGAGGTCATCGAGCACACCCGCAAGGCCGTCGAGCGCGGTCAGGCCCAGCACGCCGAGTGGGACGAGCAGCTCGCCGCCTGGGCGTCCGCGAACCCCGAGAAGAAGGAGCTGCTCGACCGGGTCCTCTCGGGCGAGCTGCCCGAGGGCGTCCAGGAGGCGCTCCCCGTCTTCGAGCCCGGCAAGGAGGTCTCGACCCGCGCCGCGTCCGGCAAGGTCATCAACGCCCTCGCCGGCGTGATCCCCGAGCTGTGGGGCGGCTCCGCCGACCTCGCCGAGTCGAACAACACGACGATCGAGGGAGCCGGCTCCTTCGTCCCGACCGAGTTCTCGACCCACGAGTGGACCGGGAAGAAGGGCGGCCGCGTGCTGCACTTCGGCATCCGCGAGCACGCCATGGGCGCGATCCTCAACGGGATCGTCCTGCACGGCAACACCCGCCCCTTCGGCGGCACCTTCCTGATCTTCTCCGACTACATGCGCCCGGCGGTCCGTCTCGCCGCGCTCATGAAGGCGCCGGCCATCTACGTCTGGACCCACGACTCCGTGGCGCTCGGCGAGGACGGCCCGACGCACCAGCCGGTCGAGCAGCTGTCGACCCTCCGCGCGATCCCGGGCCTGGACGTCGTCCGCCCCGGCGACGCGAACGAGGTCGCCTACGCCTGGAAGACCATCCTCGAGCGCCGCGAGGGCCCCGCCGGCCTCGCGCTCACCCGTCAGAACATCCCGGTGTTCGAGCGCGGCGAGGGCGACGCCGAGGGCGAGACCTTCGCCTCCGCCGCGAACGTCGCCCGCGGGGCGTACATCCTGGCCGAAGCGCCGGGCGGCACTCCGGACGTGATCTTCATCGCGACCGGCTCCGAGGTCCAGATCGCCGTCGAGGCGCGCGAGGCCCTGAAGAGCGAGGGCGTCAACGCCCGCGTCGTCTCGGCTCCGTCTCTCGAGTGGTTCGAGGAGCAGGACGCCGAGTACCGCGAGAAGGTCCTGCCCTCCTCGGTGAAGGCCCGCGTCTCGATCGAGGCCGGCCTGAGCCTGGGCTGGCAGAAGTACGTCGGCGACGCCGGCCGCTCGGTCTCGATCGAGCACTTCGGCGCCTCGGCCGACTACAAGACCCTGTTCCGCGAGTTCGGGATCACCACCGAGGCGGCACTGTCCGCCGCCAAGGAGTCGCTCGCAGCCTCCTGACCCGAAGGCCGCGTCCACCACGGACGCGGCCTTCGCCGTCGGAGCAGCGGCTCCCCCCTCACACCACGCACCACCTACGCAGAAGAAGAAGAGACATGACCGAGAACACCCCCACCGCAGAGCTCTCCGCCGCCGGCGTCAGCATCTGGCTCGACGACCTCTCCCGCTCGCGCATCTCCACCGGAGGACTGCAGAAGCTCATCGAGGAGAAGAACGTCGTCGGAGTCACCACGAACCCCACGATCTTCGCCGCGGCCCTGACCAACGGCGAGTCCTACGACGCCCAGGTGCGCGAGCTCGCCGCCGCCGGCACCTCGGTGACCGACGCCGTCTTCGCGATCACCACCGACGACGTCGCCGCGGCGTCCGACATCTTCCGCCCGATCTACGACGCGACCAACGGCTACGACGGCCGCGTGTCGATCGAGGTCGAGCCCGGCCTGGCGCACGACGCCCAGGGCACCATCGAGCAGGCCAAGGCCCTCTGGGCCAAGGTCGACCGCCCCAACGCGATGATCAAGATCCCCGCGACCGTCGAGGGCCTCGAGGCCATCACCGAGGTCATCGGCTCCGGCATCTCGGTGAACGTCACCCTGATCTTCTCGCTCGCCCGCTACCGCGCCGTCATCAACGCGTACCTGGCCGGCCTCGAGAAGGCCAAGGACGCCGGCATCGACCTGTCGACCATCCACTCCGTCGCCTCGTTCTTCGTCTCGCGCGTCGACACCGAGATCGACAAGCGCCTCGAGGCCGTCGGCACCGACGAGGCCCGCGCCCTCAAGAGCAAGTCCGGCGTCGCCAACGCGCAGCTGGCCTACGAGGTCTTCGTCGAGGCGTTCGCCACCGAGCGCGCGCTGCTGCTGCAGGAGTCCGGCGCCAACCGCCAGCGCCCCCTCTGGGCCTCGACCGGCGTCAAGTCGACCGACCTCCCCGACACCCTCTACGTGACCGAGCTCGTCGCGGCCGGCGTGGTCAACACGATGCCCGAGAAGACCCTCGAGGCGACCTTCGACCACGGCGTCATCACCGGCGACACCGTCACCGGCTCGTACGCCGACGCGAACGCCGTCCTCGACGCCGTCGCGGCGCAGGGCGTCTCGTACGCCGACGTCACCGAGCTGCTCGAGAAGGAGGGCGTCGAGAAGTTCATCGTCTCCTGGAACGAGCTGCTCGACACCGTCACCGCGGCGCTCGAGGGCGCGAAGGCGCAGGCCTGATCATGGCCATCCAGATCCACGTCAGCGGAGACGCCGAGAAGGCCGTCGACCGCGTGGTGCCCGAGCTCGTCGCCGACGAGGTCGCGTCCGGGATCACCGCTCAGGTCCCCACCCTGTGGGGCGCCGCGGCGGAGGAGGAGGCGGCCAAGCGCCTCGGCTGGACCGAGTCGACCACCGTCTCCCGTCCCCTGATCCCCCAGATCCTCGCTCTGCGCGAGGAGTTCCAGGCCAAGGGTGTCGACCACATCGTCCTCGGCGGCATGGGCGGCTCCTCGCTCGCGCCCGAGGTCATCACCCGCACCGCCGGCGTCGAGCTCACCGTGCTCGACTCGACGGCGCCCGGGCAGGTGCTCGCGGCCCTGAACGACCGGCTCGCCTCGACCGCGGTCGTCATCTCCTCGAAGTCCGGCTCGACCGTCGAGACCGCGAGCCAGAAGAAGGCCTACGAGAAGGCGTTCACGGAGGCGGGGATCGACCCGCTCGACCGCATCGTCATCGTGACCGACCCGGGCTCACCGCTGGACACCTCCTCCCGCGAGGCCGGCTACCGCGTGTTCAACGCCGACCCGAACATCGGCGGGCGCTTCTCGGCGCTCTCCGCGTTCGGCCTCGTGCCGTCCGGGCTCGCCGGCGCCGACATCGACGCCCTCCTCGACGAGGCGGCCGAGGCCTCCCTCGGGCTCGCCGTGGACTCCCCCGAGAACCCGGGCCTGATCCTCGGAGCGGCGATCGCCGCGACCAGCCCGCGCCGCGACAAGCTCGCGATCGTCGCCGACGGGACCGACATCGTCGGCTTCGCCGACTGGGCGGAGCAGCTCATCGCCGAGTCCACCGGCAAGGACGGCACGGGCATCCTCCCCGTCGTCCTGGGCACGCTGGCCCCCGAGCTCTCGGAGGACCTGCCCGACGTGCAGGTCGTCCGCCTGGTCGAGGACGCCACGGCGCTGCACCTCTTCCCGCGCGACCGCCACGAGGGCGAGATCCTCCTGTCCGGCTCGCTCGGCGCGCAGATGCTGACGTGGGAGTACGCCGTCGCCGTCGCGGGTCGCCTCCTGGGCATCGACCCGTTCGACCAGCCCGACGTCGAGTCGGCGAAGGTCGCGACCCGGGCCCTGCTCGAGAAGCGCCCCGAGCCCGAGGCCCCTGCGTTCACCGACGCCGGCATCGAGGTCACCGGCACCAGCAGCGTCACCGAGGGCGTCTCGACCGTCGCCGCCGCTGTCGACCGCCTCCTCGCCCAGCTGGGCGACGGCGGCTACGTCTCGATCCAGGCGTACGTCGACCGCCTCGCGCTCCCGCAGCTCGAGGGCGTGCGCGACCTCCTCGCCGCGCAGGCCCAGCGCCCCGTCACCTTCGGGTGGGGCCCGCGCTTCCTGCACTCGACCGGGCAGTACCACAAGGGCGGAGCGCCGACCGGCGTGTTCCTCCAGATCACCGAGCGCTTCGACGTGGACCTCGAGATCCCGGACAGCCCGTTCACCTTCGGCCAGCTCATCCTGGCCCAGGCCGCCGGCGACGCGAGCGTGCTCGCCGAGCACGGCCGGCCGGTGCTGACCGTCACGCTGACCGACCCCGAGGCCGACCTCGAGGCGCTCTTCGAGGCTCTCAACACCTGATCCGACGGGCACGCCGCCGCCGCGCTCTCCAGCGCGCGGCGGCGTGCCCTCGGTCGTCCCGCGACCTCTTCCCGGGGCAGCAGCGGGGCGCGCCCGCTCCTCCCCCTCCCTCACCGATAGCAGTGCGCCGGTCCCACCGGCACACAGAAGGACACTGCACATGTCTGTGGACATCACCCCCGAGTTCAACCCGCTGAGGTTGAGCTTCGACCGCCGGCTGAACCGGATCGCCGGGCCCAGCGGGCTCGTCATCTTCGGCGTGACCGGCGACCTCTCCCGCAAGAAGCTCATGCCCGCGGTGTACGACCTGGCCAACCGCGGCCTCCTGCCTCCCGGCTTCGCCCTCGTCGGGTTCGCCCGCCGCGACTGGGACGACCAGGACTTCGAGCAGGTCGTCCACGACTCCGTCAAGAAGCACGCCCGCACCGAGTTCCACGAGGAGGTCTGGGCGCAGCTCGCGCAGGGCATCCGGTTCGTGCAGGGCGAGTTCGACGACCCCGAGGCGTTCGCCCGCCTGAAGACGACGGTCGACGACCTCGACCGCGAGCGCGGCACGAACGGCAACTTCGCCTTCTACCTGTCGATCCCACCGAAGTCCTTCCCGCAGGTCACCGAGCAGCTGCGAAGCTCGGGCCTCGCTGAGCAGAAGGACGGCCAGTGGCGCCGGGTCGTCATCGAGAAGCCGTTCGGCAGCGACCTGAAGACGGCCCGCGAGCTCAACGACGTCGTCGAGTCGGTCTTCCCGCCCGACTCCGTCTTCCGGATCGACCACTACCTCGGCAAGGAGACGGTCCAGAACATCCTGGCCCTGCGCTTCGCCAACATGATGTACGAGCCCCTCTGGAACTCGAACTACGTCGACCACGTGCAGATCACCATGGCCGAGGACATCGGCGTGGGCGGTCGCGCGGGCTACTACGACGGCATCGGAGCGGCGCGCGACGTCATCCAGAACCACCTGCTGCAGCTGCTCGCCCTGACCGCCATGGAGGAGCCGATCTCGTTCGACGCGGCCGACCTCCGTGCGGAGAAGGAGAAGGTCCTCGCGGCCGTCCGCCTCCCCGCCGACCTCTCCACCGCCACCGCCCGCGGACAGTACGCCGGCGGCTGGCAGGGCGGCGAGAAGGTGCTCGGCTTCCTCGAGGAGGACGGCATGAGCCCCACCTCGACCACCGAGACCTACGCCGCCATGCGCCTGGACATCGGCACGCGCCGCTGGGCCGGCGTGCCGTTCTACCTGCGGGCAGGCAAGCGCCTCGGCCGCCGCGTCACCGAGATCGCGGTCGTGTTCAAGCGGGCGCCGCAGCAGCTCTTCGCCGAGAGCCAGACCACGTCGCTCGGCCAGAACGCGCTCGTCATCCGGGTCCAGCCCGACGAGGGCGTCACCATGCGCTTCGGCTCGAAGGTGCCCGGCGCCGGCATGCAGGTGCGCGACGTGACGATGGACTTCGGCTACGGCCACGCGTTCACCGAGGCGAGCCCCGAGGCCTACGAGCGCCTCATCCTCGACGTCCTCCTGGGCGAGCCGCCGCTCTTCCCGCGGCACGAGGAGGTCGAGCTGTCCTGGAAGATCCTCGACCCGATCGAGGAGTTCTGGGCAAAGCAGGGCCAGCCCGAGCAGTACCGCCCCGGAACCTGGGGCCCCGATTCCGCCGACGAGCTCCTCGCCCGCGACGGCCGCACCTGGAGGCGTCCATGATCGTCGATCTGCCCGACACCACGACGAGCGAGGTCTCGAAGACCCTCGTCAAGATCCGCGAGGAGGGCGGCGCCGTCGCCCTCGGCCGCGTCCTCACCCTCATCATCGCGACCTCCCGAGGTCACGAGGAGGAGGCCATCGAGGCCGCGAACGACGCGTCCCGCGAGCACCCGATGCGCGTCATCGTGGTCTCGAAGGACGACGGCACCACCACGGTCCCGGTCGACGCGACGGCCCGCGTCGACGCGCAGATCCGGGTCGGAGGCGACGCCGGCGCGAGCGAGGTCGTCGTGCTCCGCCCCTTCGGTGACGCTGCCGAGGACGAGGAGAGCCTGGTCACGGGCCTGCTCCTCCCCGACGCCCCCGTCGTGGCCTGGTGGCCGAACAGCGCTCCGGACAACGCCTCGGCGTCCCCGATCGGCCGGATCGCCACCCGGCGGATCACCGACGCGTCGGCTCAGTCGAACCCGGCGGAGGCGCTGCACCACCTCGCCTCCACCTACGCGCCCGGGGACACCGACTTCGCCTGGACCCGTCTCACCCTCTGGCGGGCGCAGCTCGCCGCCGTGCTCGATCAGCCGCCCTACGAGCCGATCACGGCCGTCGAGGTCTCGGGCGCGCCCGACTCCCCCTCGACGATCCTGCTCGCGGCCTGGCTGCAGCTCGAGCTCGACATCCCCGTCGACCACGAGCTCACGATCAGCGCCACCGGGTCCAGCGGGATCCACGGCGTGCGGCTCATCCGCGACTCCGGAGTGATCGAGCTCGAGCGCTCGGTGCCCAACGTCGCGACGCTCACGCAGCCCGATCAGCCGGTCCACGACATCTCGCTCCCGCGCCGCAGCCTCCGGGACTGCCTGGCGGAGGAGCTGCGCCGGCTCGACCCGGATGACCTGTACGGTGAAGTGATCTCGCGCGGGGTCGACATGCTCACCGAGAAGGCCGAGGCCCGCAGCGCCTCCTGAGGTGGGGGCGCCCGTCCAGGGTGCCCCGCCTCAGAGCTTCCCGACACGGAGCCGAACCCCGCCGATCGGCACCCGAACCCGAAGGAGTCCCCTGAGATGACCACCGAACGCCGCGTGCTGGTCCACCGCGACAAGCAGACCCTCGCCGGCTCGGTCGCCGCCCGGTTCCTCACCAAGACGATCGACGTCCTCGACGACCTGGGGTCGGCGAACGTCGTGCTCACCGGGGGGACGATGGGAGCCGCCACGCTCAAGGAGATCGGCTCCTCCTCCGCGGCCGGCAACGTCGACTGGTCGCGCGTGCACTTCTGGTGGGGCGACGAGCGCTGGGTGCCCCGCGGCCACGAGGACCGCAACGACGTCCAGGCGGGGGACCTCTTCAGCGTCCTCGACGTGCCGGCGGCGAACGTGCACTCCTACCCGGCCTCGGACGAGGGGCTGGACCTCGACGGCGCCGCTGCCGCCTACGACGCGGAGCTGCGCGAGCACGCCTCCGAGGGGCGCGAGTACCCGCGGTTCGACATCACCTTCCTCGGCGTCGGACCGGACGGGCACATCGCGTCGCTGTTCCCCGAGCGCTCCGCGATCCGCGCCACGACGCCCGGCGTCCTGGCGGTCCGCAATTCGCCGAAGCCGCCGCCGGAGCGTCTCACGCTCACACTGCCGCTGATCAACCAGTCGGATCGCATCTGGATGGTGCTCGCCGGCGCGGACAAGGCCTCGGCCCTGGGCCTCGCGCTCGCGGGTGCCAGTACGAACGAGGTGCCCGCGTCGGGCGCGTTCGGCCGCAAGCGCACGGTGTTCTTCGTCGACCAGGAGGCTGCGGCCGAGGTCCCCGAGTCGCTCATCGCTCCGAGCTACTGAGCCTCCGGAGACGACGGAAGGCCCGTCCCCCCAGGGGGCGGGCCTTCCGTCGTTCGTCGTCCGGTGAGGATCAGGACGGGGTCGCGGTCCCCCGTCGGGCGCGCAGCTGCTGCAGCGCCTCCTCGAGGAGCTGGGCCGCCTCGGCCTCGGTGCGGCGCTCCTTCACGTAGGCGAGGTGCGTCTTGTAGGGCTCGGTCTTCGCGACCTGGGGCGGGTTCGCCCGGTCGCGGCCCGCGGGGAGACCGGACTGCGGGGAGTCGATCACCTCGGGGATCTCGTCCTCGGGGAGGGCCGCCGAGAAGTGGCGCACCGTCTCGTTGCCGAGAGCGTCCCAGTAGGAGACCGCGACGCGCTCCGCGTGGAAGCCCCGGTCCTGCTCGCCCATGGGTCCTGCGCCGACGCGCGAACCGCGGATTGCACTGCCGCCTGATGCCATTGCGAGTACCCCTATGCTCCGGTGGTGAACTTGGTGATGAGTCCGAGCACCACGATGCAGGCCAGCCAGACGAGGCCCAGAATCACGGTGATGCGGTTCAGGTTGCGCTCGGCGACGCCCGACGCCCCGAGGTTGGAGGTGACTCCTCCCCCGAACATGTCGGACAGACCGCCGCCGCGCCCCTTGTGGAGCAGGATCAGCATGGTGAGCAGGAGGCTCGTGATGCCCAGGATGACCTGGAGCACGACCTGGAGGATGTCCACGCGGTACCTTTCGAAGTTCTGGCGCGTTGCGCGCCCCGTCGAGTATAACGGCGCCTGCGAATCCGCGAGGAATGCGTCGTCCCGTGTTCGGCCCGATGTATACGGGGGGCGGAGCGGATGGCCTCGTCGCGGTGCCCTCCCGCGCCCCTGCGGGGCGCTCGCCAGGCCCGGCCGGGCACCGCGACGAGGCCACCCGATCCGGCTGGTCCGGGGACGCACCACCCGACCGTGCCGAGCACGTGATGCCGCCCGACCCGTGAGCCGGTGCGAGGCCGCGCAAGGCGGACCGGTGATCCGCGTGGGAGCGGATCGGCGTAGCCGTACGCGCCCCGCTCTCGGAAACGCACCGCGCCGCGAAGCTGACTGCGCCACGCCGCGCGAGGAGCGGCGTGGACCACAGCACCGCCAACCGGCGATCCGCGTGCCAGCGGATCGCCGTGGCAGACCGCACCCCGCTCCCTGAAACGCATCCCGCGGCCGAGCCGCCAGCACGAGGCCGCCGAACGTCGGGGAGCCGCGCGGCCCCGTGCGAGGGGAACCGGCGATCCGCGTGTCAGCGGATCGACGTAGCCGACCGCACCCCGCTCTCGGAACCGCACCCCGCGGCCAAGCGCAAGCACGAGACCGCCGAACGTCGGGAACCCGAGCGGGCCCGTCCGAGGCGAACCGGCGATCCGCGTCCCAGCGGATCGACGTAGCCGACCGCACCCCGCTCTCGGAACCGCACCCCGCGGCCAAGCGCAAGCACGAGACCGCCGAACGTCGGGAACCCGAGCGGGCCCGTCCGAGGCGAACCGGCGATCCGCGTCCCAGCGGATCGACGTAGCCGACCGCACCCCGCTCTCGGAAACCATCCCCGTCGCGAAGCCGACCGCGCCACGCCGCGCAGGGAGCGGCGTGGACGACGAAAGGGCGGGCCCGACGGGCCCGCCCTTTCGTCGCAGAAACTCAGACCCCGACGTGATTCCGGAATCGTGCGATCGCCGCGAATTCGTCGACCTGGAGGCTGGCGCCTCCGACGAGTGCTCCGTCGACGTCGGGCTCGCGCATGAAGCCGGCGATGTTGCCGGACTTCACGGAGCCGCCGTAGAGGATGCGGGTCTTCGCGGCGGTGTCGGCGCCCAGGACGTCGGCGACGACTCCGCGGAGCGCCTTGCAGACCTGCTGGGCCTGCTCGGGCGTCGCGGCCTGTCCGGAGCCGATGGCCCAGACCGGCTCGTAGGCGACGACGAGGTCGGCGTCCGCGGGGAGGCCGGTGAGGGCCTCCCTCAGCTGCGCGACCGGCACGGCCGAGGGGCCGTGCTTCTCGAGGTCCTCCGCGGTCTCGCCGACGCAGACGATCGGAGCGACGCCGTGCTTGAGAGCCGCAGCGGACTTGGCCGCGATGTCCGCGTCCGTCTCGCCGTGGAGCGTGCGACGCTCCGAGTGGCCGACGATCACGTAGTCGCAGTCGAGCTGCTTGAGGAACTGACCCGAGATCTCGCCGGTGTAGGCGCCGCTGTCGAACTTCGAGACGTCCTGCGCGCCGTACTTGAGCGGCAGCTTGTCCGAGTCGACGAGGATCTGAACGGGACGGAGATCCGTGAAGGGCGGGAACACCGCGACCTCGACGCCGTCGAAGTCGTGATCGGCGTCCTTGAGGCTCCACGCCAGCTTCTGGACGAAGGCGATGGCCTGGAGGTGGTCCAGGTTCATCTTCCAGTTGCCGGCGATGAGCGGGGTGCGGGCGGTGGTGTCTACCATCCGAGGACCTCCAGTCCGGGGAGGCGCTTGCCCTCGAGGAATTCGAGGCTCGCTCCGCCTCCCGTCGAGATGTGGCCGAACTGGTCGTCCGTGAAGCCGAGGGCGCGAACGGCCGCGGCGGAGTCGCCTCCGCCGACGACGCTGAGCCCGTCGACCTCGGTGAGCGCCTGAGCGACGGTCTTCGTGCCGGCCGCGAACGGCTCGAGCTCGAAGACGCCCATGGGGCCGTTCCAGAACACCGTCCTGGACGCCGCGATGATCTCGGCGAAGTGCGCCGCGGTGTCCGGTCCGATGTCCAGGCCGAGGCCCTTCTCGCCGAAGGGCGTGCCCTCGATGGCGTCGGCCGAGGCGACCTGGTGCTCGGCGTCGGGGCCGAACTCCGACGCCACGACGACGTCCGTCGGCAGGACGATCTCCACGCCCAGCTCCTTCGCCTTCGCGAGGTAGCCGAGCACGGTGTCGACCTGGTCGGCCTCCAGCAGGCTGGCGCCGACCGCGTGGCCCTGGGCCTTGAGGAAGGTGAAGAGCATTCCACCGCCGATGAGGATCGAGTCGACCTTCGGAAGCAGGTGCTCGATCACGCCGAGCTTGTCCGAGACCTTCGAGCCGCCGAGCACGACCGCGTAGGGGCGCTCGGGCTTCTCGGTGAGCCGCTCCAGCACCTCGAGCTCGGCCGCGATCAGCGTGCCGGCCGCGCTGGGGAGCAGCTCGGCGAGCTCGTAGACGCTCGCCTGCTTGCGGTGCACGACGCCGAACCCGTCGGAGACGAAGGCGTCGCCGTAGGCGGCCAGCTTCTCGGCGAAGGCGCGGCGCTCGGCCTCGTCCTTGCTCGTCTCGCCGGAGTTGAACCGGAGGTTCTCCAGGACGACGACCCGGCCGTCCTCGAGGGCGTCGACGGCGGCCGAGGCGGCCTCGCCGACGGTGTCCTCGGCGAAGGCGACCGGAGCGTCGAGCAGCTCGCCGAGGCGGGCGGCGACGGGAGCGAGGCTGTACTTCGCCTCGGGCTTCCCCTCGGGGCGCCCGAGGTGGCTCACGACCACGACTCGGGCACCCTCGGAGACCAGACGCTGGAGCGTGGGCACCGACGCGCGCACGCGGCCGTCGTCCGTGATCGTTCCGTCCTTCAGGGGGACGTTCAGATCGCAGCGGACGACGACGCGCTTGCCTGCGAGGGAGCCCAGTGAGTCCAGAGTGCGGAGCGTCACTGCGCGCAGCCCTTAGAGCTTGCCGGCGACGAACTCGGTGACGTCGACGAGGCGGTTGGAGTAGCCCCACTCGTTGTCGTACCAGGAGGCGACCTTGACCTGGCTGCCGATGACCTTCGTGAGGCCCGCGTCGAAGATCGACGAGTGCGGGTCGGTCACGATGTCGCTCGAGACGATCGGGTCCTCCGTGTACTTGAGGATGCCCTTGAGGTCGCCCTCGGAGGCGGCCTTGTACGCCGCGTTGATCTCCTCGACGGTGGCGGGCGTGGTCAGCTCGACGGTGAGGTCGGTGATCGAGCCGGTCGGGACCGGGACGCGGAGGGCGTAGCCGTCGAGCTTGCCGACGAGCTCCGGGATGACCAGGCCGAGCGCCTTGGCGGCACCGGTCGAGGTCGGGATGATGTTGACGGCGGCGGCGCGCGCGCGACGCAGGTCGCTGTGGGGGCCGTCCTGCAGGTTCTGGTCGGCGGTGTACGCGTGGACCGTGGTCATCAGGCCGCGCTCGATGCCGAAGTTGTCGAGCAGCACCTTGGCGAGCGGCGCGAGGCAGTTCGTGGTGCAGGACGCGTTCGAGATGATGTCGTGCGTCGCCGGGTCGTAGGTGTTCTCGTTCACGCCGAGGACGAGGGTCGCGACGTCGCTGCCGGTGGCGGGAGCGGAGACGATGACCTTCTTGGCACCCGCGGTGATGTGCTTGCGCGCATCCTCCGACTTGGTGAAGCGGCCGGTCGACTCGATGACGACGTCGACTCCCAGCTCGCCCCAGGGGAGGTTCGCGGGGTCGCGCTCCTCGAGGACGATGATCGGCTTGCCGTTGACGACGATGCGGTCGCCGTCGAGCTCGACGGTCGCGTCGAGGCGGCCCGTGATGGAGTCGTACTTCAGGAGGTGCGCGAGGGCCTTGTTGTCGGTGAGGTCGTTGACCGCGACGATCTCGAGGTCGCTGCCCTTGGCGAGGGCTGCACGGAAGAAGTTACGGCCGATACGGCCGAAGCCGTTGATGCCGATCTTGACGGACACAGATATCTCCTGGTGAGGAAAGGCACCTCGACGGTGCAGTGGAGGGGTGGAAGCCGACGACAGGGCGTCCCGGACGCGGGGCCCGGGACGCCGAGATCGCTACGACAGTAGCAGCAGGCCCGAAGTCTTCTCGCGGGCCTTCTCGAAGCGCGCGGAGACGTCGGCCCAGTTCACGATGTTCCAGAACGCCTTGACGTAGTCGGCCTTCACGTTGACGTAGTCGAGGTAGAAGGCGTGCTCCCACATGTCGAGGAGGAGGACCGGGACGGTCGCCGCGGCGAGGTTGCCCTGGTGGTCGTAGAGCTGCTCGATGATGAGCTTCTCGCCGAGCGAGTCCCAGGCCAGGATCGACCAGCCGGAGCCCTGGATGCCGAGGGCGGAGGCGGTGAAGTGGGCGCGGAACTTGTCGAACGACCCGAAGTTGTCGTCGATGGCCGCGGCGAGCTCGCCGACGGGCTTGTCGCCGCCGTCCGGCGAGAGGTTGTTCCAGAACACGGTGTGGTTCACGTGACCGGCGAGGTTGAAGGCGAGGTCCTTCTGGAGCTTGTTCACGTTCGCGAGGTTCTCGCTGTCGCGAGCCTCCTGCAGCGAGGCGAGGGCGGTGTTCGCCCCGGCCACGTACGTCGCGTGGTGCTTGTCGTGGTGGAGCTCCATGATCCGCCCACTGATGTTCGGCTCGAGGGCCGAGTAGTCGTAGGGCAGTTCGGCGAGCGTGTAGTCAGCCATGTGCGATCTCCTGTTCGTGGTCGTCGCTCCCGTGCGACCCGCCGGCGTCTCGGCGTCCTCCGCGAGGCGGAGGAGGAGGGCCGGGAGTGTCTTGAGCGACCCGATCAGTCTAGCGAGGGGGCCCCTCCGCGTTCGGAGGGCTTGCGTTGTTCGACCAGGAGACACTCAGCGTTCGCCGGGCGGGGCGCGCCGCGCGGCCGGGCCTACAGATCCTGCAGCTCGGCCGGGAGGTTCGCGTCGGTGCCCGGGATGCCGAGGTCGGAGGCGCGCTTGTCGGCCATCGCCAGCAGTCGGCGGATGCGGCCGGCGACGGCGTCCTTCGTCATCGGCGGATCGGCGTGGTGGCCGAGCTCGTCGAGACTCGCGTCGCGGTGGGCGAGGCGCAGGCGCCCGGCGTAGCGGAGGTGCTCGGGGATGTCGTCGCCGAGGATCTCCATCGCGCGCTCGACGCGGGCGCACGCGGCGACGGCGGCCTGGGCGGAGCGGCGGAGATTCGCGTCGTCGAAGTTCACGAGGCGGTTGGCGGTCGCCCGGACCTCGCGGCGCTGGCGCAGCTCCTCCCAGCTCGCGACGGTCGCGGTCGCGCCCATCAGGGTGAGCATCGCGCTGATGCTCTCGCCGTCGCGGATGACGACCCGGTGGACGCCGCGGACCTCGCGGGACTTGGCCTGGACGCCCAGGCGTCCGGCCGCTCCGACGATCGCCATCGCCGCCTCGTTGCCGGGGCAGACGATCTCGAGCGCCGCGGAGCGGCCCGGGTCGGTCAGCGAGCCCTGCGCCAGGAAGGCGCCGCGCCACAGGGCGGCGAGCTCCTCGCGGGAGCCGGTGGTCAGGCGGTTCGGCAGGCCGCGGACGGGCCGGCCCCGCTGGTCGAGGAGGCCGGTCTGCCGCGCGAGGGTGTCCCCGCCCTCGACGACGCGCACCAGCCAGCTCGTGGTCCGGCGGGACCCGCCGGCCGAGACGATGCTGCCCTCGCTGCGGACGCCGTACAGCTCGGCGAGGTCGCGGCGCACGCGGGTCGCGAGCGGGGCGGAGTCGAGCTCGACCTCGACCGCGAGGCGGTTGGAGATGATGTGCAGTCCCCCGGAGAAGCGGAGGATGGTCGCCAGTTCGGCGGCACGGACGGTGTTCTTGCGCGAGACGATCGCGACCAGTTCGCCCTTGACGTCTGCGGTGAGGGCCACGGAGTCTTCCTTACGTCGGGTGCGCGGCGGAGCGCGCGCGGATCATTCTCGGCCGAGGTCGCGGTGCGCCACGTTGACGGCGACGCCCGGCAGCTCGGCCAGGCGGGCCGCGACACGGCCCGCGACCGCGACGGAGCGGTGCTTGCCTCCCGTGCAGCCGATCGCGATGGTCGCGTGGCGCTTGTTCTCGCGCTGGTAGCCGTCGAGCACGGGGCGCAGGGCCCGGGAGTAGGAGTCGATGAACTCCTCGGCGCCCTGCTGGGCCAGCACGTAGTCTCTCACCTCTTCGTCGAGACCCGTGTGCGGACGCAGCTCCGGGATCCAGTACGGGTTCGGCAGGAACCGCGCGTCGGCCACCATGTCGGCGTCCGTCGGCAGCCCGTACTTGAAGCCGAAGCTCATCACCGTGATCTGGAGGCCGGCGCGGCCGGCCTCGGCGAAGCGATCGGTGATGCTCGTGGCCAGCTGGTGGATGTTGAGGTCCGAGGTGTCGATGACGATGTCGGCCGACTCCCGCAGCTGCGCGAGGCGCGCGCGCTCGGCGGAGATGCCGTCGAGGAGGGTCCCCCGGCCCTGCAGCGGGTGCGGACGGCGCACCTGCTCGAAGCGGCGGACGAGCGCGGCGTCGGTGGCCTCGAGGAACACCACGCGCAGGTCGACCCCTGCGCGCAGCTCGCGGACGATGTCGCCGAGGTCCTCGAAGAAGTCGCGTCCGCGGACGTCGACGACCGCCGCGATCTTCGGCAGCGTGTCCCCCGCACGCTGCGCCAGGTCGACCAGCGGGCGCAGCATCTGCGGCGGCAGGTTGTCGACGACGTACCAGCCGAGGTCCTCCAGCGCGTTCGCGGCCGTGGAACGGCCCGCTCCGGACATCCCCGTGACGATCAGCACGTCCTGCTGCTCGCTCTCCGTGCTCATGCGCTCTCCGTGCTCGTGTCTGCTCGTGTCCTCGGTGCCCGGCACCGGCCGCTCTCCCCCGGAGCGCGGGCCTCCAGCCTAGGGCGTGCCCCCGAGGGCGGGCCCGTCCGGGTGCAGGTGCGCATGGATCGCGCCCGCCAGCGTCGGGCCGATGCCCTTGACCTCGGCGATCTCGGCCTCGCCCGCCTCGCGGAGCCGGGCGACGGATCCGAAGTGCTTCAGCAGGTCGCGCACGCGCGTGCCTCCGAGCCCGGGCACCTCGGCCAGCTGCGACGAGATGTCGCGCTTGCGACGCGTCCTCTGGTGGGTGATCGCGAAGCGGTGCGCCTCGTCGCGGATGCGCTGGAAGAGGAAGAGCGCATCGCTGTTGCGCGGCAGGATGACGGGGAAGTCGGAGTCCGGCAGCCAGATCTCCTCGAGCCGCTTGGCGATCCCGCAGAGGGTGATGCCGGTCACCCCCGTCTCGTCGAGCGCTCGCTGGGCGGCCGCGACCTGCGGCTGGCCGCCGTCGACGATCAGCAGCTGCGGGGGGTACGAGAACTTGCGCCGCTTGGCCTCGCCGGTCTCGGGATCGACCGCGGCGGGCTCGGCCGGCTCGCGCAGGTAGGCGAGGCGGCGGGTGAGCACCTGGTGCAGCGACTCGGTGTCGTCCGTCGACTCCGCGATGGAGAAGCGCCGGTACTGGTCCTTCCGCGCGAGCCCGTCCTCGAAGACCACCATCGAGGCGACGATGTTGGTGCCGCTGAGGTGGGAGACGTCGTAGCACTCCATCCGCAGCGGTGCCTCGCTCATGCCGAGAGCGTCGCGGATGTCCTCGAGGGCCTGCGTCCGAGCGGTGAAGTCGGCGGAGCGGCGGGTCTTGTAGAGCATCAGCGAGTGCTTCGCGTTCTGCGTCGCCGTCTCGAGGAGAGCGGCCTTGTCCCCGCGCTGGGCCGCTCGGAGGCGGACGTTCGTGCCGCGCAGTCCGCTCAGCCACTCCTCGAGCGCCTCGGTGTCCTCGGGCAGCTCCGGCACGACGACCTCCCGGGGCGGGACGTCGCCGGTCTCGTAGGCGGCCTGGAGGGCCGTGTCGACGAGCTCCGCCGTGCTCATGTCGAGCTCCTTGTCGACCACCCAGCCCCGCTCGCCGCGGATGCGGCCGCCGCGGACCCGGAACTGCTGCACCGAGGCGGCCAGCTCGTCGTGGACGATCGCGTAGAGGTCGACGTCCACGTTGTCCTTCAGCACGACCGCGCTCTTGGCGAGGACCGCGTCGAGGGCGGCGGCCTGATCGCGCAGCTTGCCTGCGCGCTCGTACTCCATCGCCGCGGCGGCTTCGCGCATCTCCTTCTCGAGCTCGCCGATCATCCGGCGGTCGTGGCTGCCCATGAAGGCGACGAAGCGGTCCACCATCTCGCGGTGCTCGGCGAAGGTGACGCGGTGGGAGCAGGGCCCGCCGCAGCGGCCGATCTGCGACGCGAAGCAGGGTCTGCCGCTCTGCATCGCGCGCTTGTAGTTGGAGTCGTTGCACGTCCTGATCGGGAACGCCTTGATCATCAGGTCGATGGTCTCGTGGATCGCCCAGATCTTCGGGTAGGGCCCGAAGTAGCGGGCCTTCCTGATCCTGGCGTTCCGCGTGACCATCACCCGCGGCGCCTCGTCGCCGAGCGTCACCGCCATGTAGGGGTACGACTTGTCGTCGCGGAACTTGACGTTGAAGGGCGGATCGAACTCGTTGATCCAGGTGAACTCGAGCTGCAGGGCCTCGACATCGGTGCCGACGACGGTCCACTCGACCCCGGAGGCGGAGGTGACCATCCGCCGGGTGCGCTCGTGCAGGCTCGGCAGCGGGGCGAAGTAGTTGCTCAGCCGCGCGCGGAGGTTCTTGGCCTTGCCCACGTAGAGCACCCGCCCGCGGGCGTCCGTGAAGCGGTACACGCCCGGGAGGGTCGGGATCTCGCCCGGCTTCGGCCGGAAGTCGACTGTCTGCGCCATGCCTCTCGCTCGCGTCAGCCGAGGATCTCGGCGAGGAACATGCCGGTGTGGCTGCCCTCGACCTTCGCCACGTGCTCGGGGGTGCCCACCGCGACCACCTGGCCGCCGCCGGCGCCGCCCTCGGGACCCATGTCGATCAGCCAGTCGGCCGACTTGATGACGTCGAGGTTGTGCTCGATGGTGATCACCGTGTTGCCCTTGTCGACCAGGCCGTTGAGGACCAGGAGGAGCTTGCGGACGTCCTCGAAGTGCAGGCCGGTCGTCGGCTCGTCGAGCACGTAGACGCTGCGGCCGTTGGAGCGGCGCTGGAGCTCGGTGGCCAGCTTGACGCGCTGCGCCTCGCCGCCGGAGAGCGTCGTCGCGCTCTGACCGAGGCGGACGTAGCCGAGCCCCACCTCCACCAGCGTGCGGAGGAAGCGGTGGATCGCCGTGATCGGCTCGAAGAAGTCGGCCGCCTCGGCGATCGGCATGTCGAGCACCTCGGCGATGTTCTTGCCCTTGTAGTGCACGGTCAGGGTGTCGCGGTTGTAGCGCGCTCCCCCGCAGACCTCGCACGCGACGTAGACGTCGGGCAGGAAGTTCATCTCGATCTTGATGGTGCCGTCGCCCGAGCACGCCTCGCAGCGGCCGCCCTTGACGTTGAAGCTGAACCGGCCGGGCAGGTACCCCCGCGCCTTCGCCTCGGTGGTCTCGGCGAAGAGGTTGCGGATGCGGTCGAACACGCCCGTGTAGGTGGCGGGGTTCGAGCGCGGCGTGCGGCCGATCGGATTCTGGTCGACGTGCACGACCTTGTCGAGGTTCTCGAGGCCGGTGACGCGAGTGTGCTTGCCCGGCACCTTGCGGGCGCCGTTGAGCTGGTTGGCGAGCACCCGGTAGAGGATGTCGTTCACCAGGGTGCTCTTGCCGGAGCCGGAGACGCCGGTGACCGCGACGAAGGTGCCGAGCGGGAACTCCGCGTCGACCTTGCGCAGGTTGTTGGCGTTCGCGCCGACGACCTTGATCATCCGCTTGCGGTCGATCTTCCGCCGCTTCTTCGGCACCTCGATCGCCTTGCGCCCGGACACGTAGTCGCCGGTCAGCGAGTGGGTGTTCTCGAGCAGCGACTCGTAGGAGCCGGAGTGTACGACCCTGCCGCCGTTGACGCCGGCGCCCGGGCCGATGTCGACGATCCAGTCGGCGGTGCGGATCGTGTCCTCGTCGTGCTCGACCACGATCAGGGTGTTGCCCAGATCGCGCAGCTTGATGAGCGTGTCGATCAGCCGGCGGTTGTCGCGCTGGTGCAGGCCGATGCTCGGCTCGTCCAGCACGTAGAGCACTCCGGTGAGGCCCGAGCCGATCTGGGTCGCCAGGCGGATGCGCTGCGCCTCGCCGCCGGAGAGGGAGGCGGCCGCGCGCGAGAGGTTGAGGTAGTTGAGCCCGACCTCGATGAGGAAGTCGATGCGCGCGCGGATCTCGCGCAGCACCTGTGCGGCGATGTGCGCCTCGCGGTCGGTCAGCTCGAGCCGGCTCATGAAGTCCTGAGCGTCGCCGAGGCTGAGATCGGCCACGTCCGCGATGCTCGCCCCGTGCACGAGCACGGCGAGCACCTCGGGCTTGAGGCGGGAGCCCTTGCACACGGGGCAGGGCACCTCGCGGAGGAACTCGGACCAGCGGGTGCGCTGGACGTCGGTCTCGGCCTGGACGAACTGGCGCTCGATGTAGGGGACGACGCCCTCGAAGCCGGAGGTGTAGCTCATCTCGCGGCCGTAGCGGTTCTTCCACTTGACCTTGACCTCGAAGTTGTCGCCGTGGAGGACCGCCTGCTGCACCTCGGTGCTGAGGCGCTTCCACGGGGTGGTCAGCGAGAATCCGAGGTCGCGGGAGAGGCCGTCGAGCAGCTTCTCGTAGTACTGGAACAGTCCCTTGCCCTGGGTGGTCCAGGGGATGATGACGCCCTCGGCGATGCTCAGGTCGGGGTCGCCGAGCAGCAGCTCGTCGTCGACCGACATGCGGGTGCCGAGGCCCGAGCACTCCGGGCAGGCGCCGAAGGGCGCGTTGAAGGAGAAGGTCCGCGGCTCGATCTCGGTGAGCGAGATCGGGTGGTTGTTGGGGCAGGACAGCTTCTCGGAGTAGGTGGTCCAGGCGCCGTCGCCCTCGCCGTCGACGAAGTTGATCTGCACGATGCCGTCGGTGAGCCGCAGGGCCGTCTCGAGGGAGTCCGTGAGGCGCCCGAGGATGTCCGGTCCGGCGACGAGGCGGTCGACGACGACCGAGATGTCGTGCTTGTACTGCTTCTTGAGCACCGGCGGCTCGCTCAGCTGGATGAGCTTCCCGTCCACCATCGCGCGGGAGTACCCGCCCGCCGTCAGCTCCTTGAAGAGGTCGACGAACTCGCCCTTCTTCTGCGCGACGACGGGGCTGAGGATCTGGTACCGGGTGCCCGTCTCGAGCTCCATCAGCTGGTCGGCGATCTGCTGCACGGTCTGCGCCGAGATCCGCTCGCTGCAGATGGGGCAGTGCGGCACGCCGATGCGCGCCCAGAGCAGGCGCATGTAGTCGAAGATCTCGGTGATCGTGCCGACGGTCGAGCGCGGGTTGCGGTTCGTCGACTTCTGGTCGATCGAGACCGCGGGGCTGAGGCCCTCGATGAAGTCGACGTCCGGCCGGTCCACCTGGCCCAGGAACTGGCGGGCGTAGGCGGAGAGGGACTCGACATAGCGCCGCTGCCCCTCCGCGAAGATCGTGTCGAAGGCCAGGGAGGACTTGCCCGAGCCCGAGAGACCGGTGAACACCACCATCGAGTCGCGCGGGATCTCGAGGTCGACGTTCTGCAGGTTGTGCACCCGCGCGCCGCTCACCACCAGCTTCGAGGACGACTCGTCGAGCGAGGAGACGAAGCGGTGGAAGGAGGGAGAGGGGGTGGAGGAGGGGTCCGTAACGGCGTTCAGGATCGACACTCGGAAAGTGTATGCGGAGCCACCGACATCGCCCGTGGCGTTCGCTGGGCGCTGATCCGCGGGCCCCTCCCCTTGCGGATCAGCGCCGCCGATCAGGACAGGTGTCCGGCCTTCTCCATCTGGCGGAGCTCGCGCTTGAGCTCCTGGACCTCGTCGCGCAGCCGGGCCGCGAGCTCGAACTTGAGCTCGCCCGCCGCCTGGAGCATCTGCCCGTTCAGGTCGGAGATGATCGCCTCGAGATCGTTGCCGCCGTTCGCGGCGAGACCCTGACGGCGCAGGTTCGGCGTCGGGCTCTTCTTCTTGGCGTCGCGGCCGGCGAGCAGCTTGGCGGTGTCGGCCCCCTCGCGGGCGAGGGCGTCGGTGATGTCGGCGATCTTCTTCCGCAGCGGCGTCGGGTCGATGCCGTGGTCGAGGTTGTAGGCGACCTGCTTCTCGCGTCGGCGGTCGGTCTCGTCGATCGCGAGCCGCATCGAGTCCGTCACCTTGTCGGCGTACATGTGGACCTCGCCCGAGACGTTGCGGGCGGCACGGCCGATCGTCTGGATGAGCGACGTGGACGAGCGGAGGAAGCCCTCCTTGTCGGCGTCGAGGATCGCCACGAGCGAGACCTCGGGCAGGTCGAGCCCCTCGCGCAGCAGGTTGATGCCGACCAGGACGTCGTACACGCCCGCCCGCAGCTCCGAGAGGAGCTCGACCCGGCGCAGGGTGTCGACGTCGGAGTGCAGGTAGCGGACGCGGACTCCGGCCTCCGTGAGGAAGTCGGTCAGTTCCTCGGCCATGCGCTTCGTCAGCGTCGTGACGAGCACGCGCTCGTCGCGCTCGGTGCGGCGCTTGATCTCCTCGAGCAGGTCGTCGATCTGGCCCTTCGTCGGCTTGACGACGATCTCGGGGTCGATCAGGCCGGTCGGGCGGATGATCTGCTCGACGATGCCGTCGGCGATGCCCATCTCGTAGCGGCCCGGGGTCGCCGAGAGGTAGACGGTCTGGCCGACGCGCGACTTGAACTCCTCCCACTTCAGGGGCCGGTTGTCCATCGCCGAGGGCAGCCGGAAGCCGTGCTCGACCAGCGTGCGCTTGCGGGAGGCGTCGCCCTCGTACATCGCGCCGATCTGCGGCACCGTCACGTGCGACTCGTCGATCACGACGAGGAAGTCGTCCGGGAAGTAGTCGAGCAGGCAGTGCGGAGCCTCGCCCGACTCGCGGCCGTCGATGTGGCGGGAGTAGTTCTCGATGCCGGAGCAGAAGCCGATCTGCTGCATCATCTCGAGATCGAAGGTCGTGCGCATCCGCAGGCGCTGGGCCTCGAGGAGCTTGTTCTGCTTCTCGAGGTCGGCCAGGCGCACCTCGAGCTCCTGCTGGATGGTGTCGATCGCGCGGTGCATGACGTCCTGGCTGGCGACGTAGTGCGAGCCGGGGAAGACCGACACGGAGTCGAGCTTCCGGACGATGTCGCCGGTGAGCGGGTGGAGCGTGTAGAGCGCCTCGATCTCGTCGCCGAACATCTCGATCCGGATCGCGAGCTCCTCGTACATCGGGATGATCTCGATCGTGTCGCCCCGCACCCGGAAGGTGCCGCGGGCGAAGTCGACGTCGTTGCGCGCGTACTGCATCGACACGAACTTGCGGATGAGCCGGTCGCGGTCGACGCGCTGGCCGACCTGGAGAGCCACCATCGCCTCGAGGTACTGCTCGGGCTGCCCGAGGCCGTAGATGCAGGAGACGGTCGACACCACGATCACGTCGCGGCGGCTCAGGAGCGAGTTCGTGGTGGAGTGGCGCAGCCGCTCGACCTCGGCGTTGACCGAGCTGTCCTTCTCGATGAAGGTGTCCGTCTGCGGGACGTAGGCCTCGGGCTGGTAGTAGTCGTAGTACGAGACGAAGTACTCGACGGCGTTGTTCGGGAACAGCTCGCGGAACTCGTTGGCGAGCTGCGCCGCGAGGGTCTTGTTGTGCGCGAGCACGAGCGTGGGGCGCTGCACGGCCTCGACGAGCCAGGCCGTGGTCGCGGACTTGCCGGTTCCGGTGGCGCCCAGGAGGACGACGTCGGTCTCGCCGGCGTTGATGCGGGCGCTCAGATCGGCGATCGCGCCGGGCTGGTCACCGCTCGGCTTGTACTCGCTGATGACCTCGAACGGGTGCACGGCACGGGTTGGCTCCATGGTTCGAAGCGTAGCCGCGACCACCGACACCGGACGGCGCGTGCGCTGGCGGCGAACGGGGGTGCGCTCCCCGGCCGGACTGCTCCACCCCGAGGGAGGTGCCCTCGGAGGACCGTCAGCGGGCGAGCCGCTCCCACAGCGCGTCGGTCCGGGCGAGCGTCTCCTCCAGCGTGCCGGAGGAGTCGATCACGACGTCGGCGAGAGCGAGACGCTCCTCGTCGCTCGCCTGCGACGAGACCCTCGCACGCGCCTCCTCCTCGGTCATCCCCCGGAGGGCGACGAGGCGCTGGATGCGGACGTGCTGCGGCGCGTGCACGACGACCACCTCGTCGAACTCCCCCGCGCCACGGCCCTCGGCCAGAAGGGGGACGTCGTAGACGACCACCGCGGCCGGGTCCGCCTCGGCGGCCTGCGCGAACAGCCGCTGCGAGCGGAGAGTCACCGCCGGATGGGTGATGGCGTTGAGATCCGCCCGCGCCGCGGCGTCCGAGAAGACGATCGCGCCGAGCGCCGGACGGTCGAGCGTGCCGTCCGCGCGGATCACGGACGGGCCGAAGCGCTCGGAGATCGCCGCCAGCGCCGGCTCCCCCGGCTCGACGACCTCCCGCGCGAGGACGTCGGCGTCGACCACCACCGCTCCGTGCTCGGCGAGACGGCGGGCGACGGTGGACTTGCCCGAGGCGATGCCTCCGGTGAGGGCGACGAGATGCACCCGGCCACCCTACCCAGCGCCGTCGCCCGGAACGCCGAACGGCCGGCCCCCGAGGGGACCGGCCGTTCGTTGCGATGTGCTCGCGATCAGTTGTTCGAGGACAGCTTCTCGCGGAGCGCGGCGAGCGACTCGTCGTCGGCGAGGGTGCCGCCGGTGGTCGACTCGCTGGTGAAGCCGGCACCGACCGAGACGCCCTCGGAGACGGTGGCCGCCTCCTCCTGCGACTTGGCGACCTGGGCCTTGTGGGCCTCCCAGCGCGCCTGAGCAGCGGCGTACTCCTGCTCCCAGGCCTCGCGCTGCGACTCGAAGCCCTCGCGCCACTCGTTGGTCTCGGGGTCGAAGCCCTCGGGGTACTTGTAGTTCCCCTGGTCGTCGTACTCCGTGGCCATGCCGTAGAGCGCCGGGTCGAACTCGGTGCCCTCGGGGTCGATGTTCTCGTTCGCCTGCTTGAGCGAGAGGGAGATGCGGCGACGGTCGAGGTCGATGTCGATGACCTTGACGAACACCTCTTCGCCGACCGACACGACCTGCTCGGCGAGCTCGACGTGCTTGCCCGACAGCTCGGAGATGTGGACGAGACCCTCGATGCCGTCCGCGACGCGGACGAAGGCACCGAACGGGACCAGCTTCGTGACCTTGCCCGGCGCGACCTGTCCGATCGCGTGGGTGCGGGCGAAGACCTGCCACGGGTCCTCCTGGGTCGCCTTGAGCGAGAGCGACACGCGCTCGCGGTCGAGGTCGACCTCGAGGATCTCGACGGTGACCTCCTGGCCCACCTCGACGACCTCGGAGGCGTGCTCGATGTGCTTCCAGGAGAGCTCGGAGACGTGGACGAGACCGTCGACGCCGCCGAGGTCGACGAACGCACCGAAGTTGACGATCGACGACACGACGCCCTTGCGGACCTGACCCTTGTGCAGGTTGTTCAGGAACGTGGTGCGGCTCTCGGACTGGGTCTGCTCGAGGAGCGCGCGACGAGACAGGACCACGTTGTTGCGGTTCTTGTCGAGCTCGAGGATCTTCGCCTCGATCTCCTGGCCGAGGTACGGCGTGAGGTCGCGGACGCGGCGCAGCTCGATGAGCGAGGCCGGGAGGAAGCCGCGGAGGCCGATGTCGACGATGAGACCGCCCTTGACGACCTCGATGACCGAGCCGGTGACGACGCCGTCCGACTCCTTGATCTTCTCGACGTCGCCCCACGCGCGCTCGTACTGCGCACGCTTCTTGGACAGGATCAGGCGACCCTCCTTGTCCTCCTTCTGGAGGACGAGGGCCTCGACGCTGTCGCCCACGTTGACGACCTCGGAGGGGTCGACGTCGTGCTTGATGGAGAGCTCGCGCGAGGGGATGACGCCCTCGGTCTTGTAGCCGACGTCGAGGAGGACCTCGTCGCGGTCGATCTTCACGACGGTGCCTTCGATGAGGTCTCCGTCGTTGAAGAACTTCAGAGTCTTTTCGACCGCGGCAAGAAAGTCTTCAGCAGACCCGATGTCGTTGATCGCGACCTGCTTGGTTGCCTTGTCGGTCGTTGCGGTTGTCATTAAGGGATGCTCCAGGATGGATGGGTCTCGGGCGGCGGCCGCCTGCGGGCCTCGCGGCTCGGCGGAGTGGTGACCACTGCGGTGGTGAGGGATGTGCCTCCGACCCGGGAGCCGCGCTCGGCCGGCCGGATGACCGGCCTTCCTCGCGCGCCGCGGGCACGGCGGCGCCACAGATGTGACACCCCAGCTTAGACGCCCCGGGAGGCGCACGGCAATCTCGCCGCACCCGTCCAGGCGCGTGTTCCGGGGTCAGCCGGCGAGGGAGGAGCGGAGGGTGTCGAGACCGACGCCGCCGAGGTCGAGCGCCCTCCGGTGGAAGCCCGCGAGCGAGAACGCGGCGCCCTCGCGCGCCTTCGCCTCGTCGCGCAGCTGCTCCCAGATCCGCTGCCCGATCTTGTAGGACGGAGCCTGTCCCGGCCAGCCGAGGTACCGGTTCACCTCGAAGCGCACGAACGCGTCGTCCATGTTGACGTTGGCGCGCAGGAAGTCGAGGGCCGAGTCGGCGGTCCAGACGGTGGCGGAGCCCGGCATCGGCTTCTGCAGGTGCACACCGATGTCCAGCACGACGCGCGCCGCGCGCATCCGCTGGCCGTCCAGCATGCCCAGGCGGTCGGCCGGGTCGTCGAGGTAGCCGAAGCGCTCCATCAGCCGCTCCGCGTAGAGCGCCCAGCCCTCGGCGTGGCCGGAGGTCCCGGCCAGCTGACGGCGCCAGGTGTTGAGGCGGGCGCGGTTGTGGACGGCCTGGCCGATCTGCAGGTGATGGCCCGGGACGCCCTCGTGGTAGACCGTGGTCAGCTCTCGCCAGGTGGCGAACTCGGTGACCCCGGCCGGGACCGACCACCACATCCGACCCGGCCGCGAGAAGTCGTCGCTCGGGCCGGTGTAGTAGATGCCGCCCTCCTGGGTCGGCGCGATCCTGCACTCGAGGCGGCGCACCTCCTCCGGGATGTCGAACGCGGTGCCGGCGAGCTCGCGGACCGAGCGGTCGCTGGTCTCCTGCATCCAGGCCTCCAGAGCGTCGACGCCGTGCAGAGTGCGGGCCGGGTCCGCCTCGAGGTGGGCGACGGCCTCGGCGACGGAGGCGCCGGGCAGGATCTCGCGCGCGATCGCCTCCTGCTCGGACGTCATCCGGGCCAGCTCCTCGATCCCCCACTCGTAGGTCTCGTCGAGGTCGACGACCGCGCCGAGGAACCGGCGGGAGTGCAGCGCGTACAGCTCCCGGCCGACGGCGTCCTGCTCGGTCGCGGCAGGGGCGAGCTCACCCTGGAGGAACTGCGCGAGCGACCCGTAGGCGGCCGAAGCGCGGCGGGCGCCGTCCTCCAGCCGCTGGGCGAGCGACGCGGGCAGGGATCCCGCGGTGGGAGCGGCCTCCGCGGCCAGCTCGGCGAAGAACCCGCGGGGAGCAGCGATCTTCCGCGCCTGCTCGGCGACGAGCTCGACCTGGCGGCGGGCGGGGACCACGCCGGTGCGGATCCCCTCGCGCAGGGTCTCCGCGTAGCCCTCGAGTGCGGCCGGCACGGCCAGCAGCCGCTCGGCGACCGCCTCCCAGTCGGCGACCTCGTCCGTCGGCATCAGGTCGAAGACGTCGCGCAGCTCCTGCGCCGGGGACGCGATCACGTTGAGGTCCCGCAGCGGCAGGCCGGCGTCGTGCCCCTCCAGGGAGAGCCGGAGCTCGGCGCCGAGGTCGGCGACCGTGACGCGGTCGACGTCGTCCTCGGGCTCGGCGGCCTCGAGCTCGGTGAGGGCCGAGGCGGTCGCCGCTCGGGCGCGCTCGAGACCGGCCGGCGAGTAGTCGCCCAGCCGGCCGTTCGCGCCGCTGCGTCCGATCGCGGTGCCGAGGGTGGGGTCGAGGTCGACGAGGGTGTCGACCCAGCGCTCGGCGACGGCGTCGACGGCGGTGGGCTCGCGGGGGAGGTCGGGGCTCATGCCTCCGAGCCTAGCCAGGCGCCGCGTCCGGCTCAGTGCGCGGCGACGTCCCAGTCGGACCCGTGGCCCACCTGCACCTCGAGCGGGACGCTCAGGTCGGCGGCCCCCGCCATCCGGCCGCGGACGATCGCCTCGAGCGGCTCCTCCTCGCCGGGGGCGACGTCGAAGATCAGCTCGTCGTGCACCTGGAGGAGCATCCGCGAGCCGAGCCCCTGCTCGTCGAGGTCGGCCTGCACGCCGATCATCGCGCGCTTCATGATGTCGGCGGCCGAGCCCTGGATCGGCGAGTTCAGCGCCGCCCTCTCGGCGTTGTCGCGGAGGACGCGGTTCGCGCTCTGCAGGTCGGGGAACGGACGTCGGCGACCGAAGATCGTCTCGGTGTAGCCGGTCTCGCGGGCCTGCTCGACGACGCTGCGGAGATAGTCGCGCACCGCGCCGAAGCGGACGAAGTAGTCGGTCATCAGCTGCTTGGCCTCGGCGCTCGAGATGCGCAGCTGCTTCGACAGGCCGAAGGCGCTCAGGCCGTAGGCGAGGCCGTACGACATCGCCTTGACCTTGTTGCGCATGGCCGACGTGACGTCGCCCGGATCGACGCCGAAGATCCGCGATCCGACGAAGCGGTGCAGGTCCTCGCCGGAGTGGAAGGCCTCGATCAGTCCGGCGTCCCCGGACAGGTGCGCCATGATCCGCATCTCGATCTGCGAGTAGTCGGCGGTGAGGAGGGTGCTCGCCTCCGCTCCGTGGACGAAGGCGGTGCGGATGCGGCGGCCCACCTCGCTGCGGACCGGGATGTTCTGCAGGTTCGGGTCGTTGGAGGAGATGCGGCCGGTGGCCGTGCCGGTCTGGTCGTAGCTGGTGTGGATCCGGCCGTCGGCGGTGACCGACTTCTCGAGCGTCTCGATGATCTGCTTGAGCTTGGTCGCGTCGCGGTGCTCGAGCAGCAGCCCGAGGAACGGGTGCGGGTGCGACTCCTGCAGGTCGGCCAGGGCGGAGGCGTCGGTGGTGTAGCCCGTCTTCGTCGCCCGGGTGCGCGGCATGTCGAGCTCCTCGAAGAGGACCTGCTGCAGCTGCTTCGGCGAGCCGAGGTTCATCTCGTGGCCGATCTCGGCGAACGCGCGGCTCGCGAGGTCGGCGGCCGAGACGGTCAGCTCGGCGCGGAGGCGCGCGAGCACGTCGGCGTCGATCGCGACGCCGGTGAGCTCCATGGTCGCGAGGACCTGGACGATCGGCAGCTCGATGTCGACGAGCACCGAGAGCATCCCCTCGCCCAGGCGCTCGCGCAGCGGAGCGACGAGCCGGTACGCGTACCAGGCCTCGGTCGCGGGCCCCATCGGCTCGACGGTGGGGACCAGCTGGTTCGGGTCGCCCTGCGCCATGGTCTCGTCGAGGTGCTGCGCGACCTGCGCCGCGAGCGTGGCCGGGTGCCCGGTGGGCTGCACCAGCCAGGAGGCGACGCGGGTGTCGAAGGCGAGCCCCCCGACGGGGAGTCCGGCCCGCCGCAGCGCCTTGATCTGGGGCTTCGCGTCGGCGAAGTACTTGGGAGCGGAACCGGCCAGCCACTGCTCGAGCGCGGTGTAGTCCGGCCGCTCGGCGGCCCACGGGACGAACGCCGTCTCCTTCTCGACCGCCAGGCCCACGCCCTCGAGCCCGCCGGCTCCGAGCTGCACCTGGACGGCGACGGGGGCGGTGCCCTTCGCCGAGACGCGGTCGAGCCAGTGCGCGAGCTCCTCGTCCACCAGGGTGCGGACGGCGGGGGCGGAGGTCGTGACCACGTCGCCCGCCAGGGCCGCGGCGGCGCCGTCGACGCCCTCCTCCGCGGCGATCGTGAGGACCCGCTCCTGCAGGGTCTTGAACTCGAGGCGGCTGAAGATCTCGCGGACCGCGTCCGGGTCGATCGGGCGGCGCGTCAGGTCGTGCGGCCCGAGCGGCAGCTCGACGTCGGTCACCAGGCGGTTGAGGCGGCGGTTGCGGAGGGCGTTCTCCTTCTGCTCGCGCAGCTTCTCGCCGACCACGCCCTTGATCTCGTCGGCGTGGGCGATGATGTCGGCGACGGTGCCGTACTGGTTGACCCACTTGGCGGCCGTCTTGGGGCCGACCTTGTCGACGCCGGGCAGGTTGTCGCTCGTCTCGCCGACGAGGGCGGCGATCTCGGGGTACTGGTGCGGCTCGACGCCGTACTTCTCGAACACCTTGTCGCGGTCGTAGCGCGTGAGCTGCGAGACACCCTGGGTGGAGGGGTAGAGCAGGGTGACGTCGGGGGTCACCAGCTGGATGGTGTCGCGGTCTCCCGAGACGACCAGCACGCGGAAGCCGGCCTCGGCCCCCTGCCGTGCGAGCGTCGCGAGGATGTCGTCGGCCTCGAAGTCCTCCTTCGAGACGGTGCGGATGTTCATGGCGTGCAGAGCCTCCTCGAGGAGGGGGACCTGGCCCTTGAACTCGGGCGGGGTCTCGCCGCGGGTGCCCTTGTACTCCGGGTACTCGCGGGTGCGGAACGAGTAGCGGGAGATGTCGAAAGCGACGCCGAGGTGGGTCGGCTTCTCGTTCTTCAGCAGCAGGATCAGCATCGACAGGAAGCCGTGGATGGCGTTCGTGTGCTGGCCCTCGCGGGTCTGGAAGCTGTCGACCGGAAGCGCGTAGAACGCCCGGAACGCCAGGGAATGGCCGTCGACGAGCAGGAGGGTAGGCTGTTCCGGATCTGACACAGGGCCAGACTACACAGCGCCTCCGACACCGGATCGGCCCGCTCGCGCCCGCCGGTCAGGACCGCTCCGAGGCTCCAGTTCGAGGAGCGACGTGACCGAGCCGACCCCCACCACGACCGCCTGGATCCGCCCGCCCGCGCTCGACCTCGTCGCCGGGATCGGCCGCGGCATGGGCGAGCTCGCCGAGCGGATGGGGATCCTCTGGCACGAGCTCACGCCGCAGCACTCGGTGGCCTCGATGCCCGTCGAGGGCAACCGGCAGCCGGTCGGCATCCTGCACGGCGGCGCGCACGTCGTGCTCGCCGAGTCGATGGGCTCGATCGCGGCGAACGTGCACGCCGGCGAGGGCAGGCTGGCGATGGGCATCGAGCTGAACGCGAGCCACAGCCGCTCGATCCGCTCCGGCTTCGTGATCGCCACCTGCGACGCGATCCACCTCGGCTCCACCCTCACCACGCACGAGATCGTCGTGCGTGATCAGGAGGGGCGCCGCCTCTCGACCGTGCGGATCACCAACATCATCCGCGACGCCCGCTGACCGAGCGGATCCGCTCTCGATCAGGCCTCGCTGCGGGAGGTGAGATCGAGGATCGTGCCGAGGACCGCCACGATCCCCGCCGCGATCGATGATGCGATCGGCGCTCCGACCTCAAGAGCGACCACCGCGCCGACGATGCCCACCGCGAGTTGCAGGTAGTACGCCCGTGCCGCAGACCTCGTGCTGATTCGTTCGAAGAACCATGACCACCGTCCTCCCGAAGACGGCGGGATCGCTCGTGGCACGAAAGCGAGGATGAGGAGGCCGCCGATCAGGATCACGGGAGGCGCCGTCGTCTCGATGGCGGATCGAGATGCCCCGACCGCGAGAAAGGTGACGAGCGAGACGGTGAAGAGAAGAAGGCCGAGCCTGGTCCGAGGTCGACCCCATCTGGGCTCACGAACTGCGTGTACTCGGACCATCTCCTACTCCCTGCACGGTTCCACGACGGGGAAGGATGCACCGGCCACAGAGTGCAGGTGCCGAATACCGACACATTTCCCTTCGTCGTGAGCGCGGTCGGCTGCAGCGATCGCGACCCCGGCAGCCGCTCCACATCGCTGAGCGACCGATTCGCTGACCGAAAGAGCATCCTCCGTGGGTGACCATTCGGACCGTAGCACCGCGGCGCGCGGCCCTGTCAAGCGACGGCGCGCGACTGTGCCAGGTGGCGCACGAAGGACGACACTGAGCGGATGAGCCTTCGCCAACTCCTCAAGAGCCTTCCGTCCATGCCCTCCGATCTGCCCTCCTTCGATACGGAGGCGGCTCCGGCCGATCCCCTCGAGCTGTTCGCGCAGTGGCTCGAGGAGGCGAAGGACGCCGGGCAGCTCCTCCCCCACGGCGCGACGCTCTCCACCGCCTCCGACGACGGCACCGTCTCGGCACGCGTGCTCGTGCTGCGCGAGATCGACGAGGCGGGCTGGGCGTTCTCCACCCACGCCACCAGCCCCAAGGGGCGCGCCATGGAGGAGAACCCGCACGCCGCGCTGACCTTCTTCTGGCCGGTGCAGGGCCGGCAGGTCCGGGTCGAGGGCCGCGTCGAGCGCGCGTCCGCGCAGGAGTCGGCCGACGACTTCCGCCGCCGCTCCGAGGCCGGGCGCACCGCCCTGCTCGTCGGACGCCAGAGCGAGCCGATGCGCAGCGCCCAGGACTTCGGGCTCGTCACGCTGCAGACCAGCGTCGCCGTCGGCTGCTCACCCGCGACGCTCGACCGCGAATGGGCCGTGTACCGCGTGGTCCCCGAGCGCATCGAGTTCTGGCAGGGCTCGACGGCGCCGGAGCAGGACCACACCCGCCTCGAGTACCGCCCGGGAACGACGGAGGCGGGCGGCTCCCCGTGGGAGCGCACCCGCCTCTGGCCGTGAGCCCCGGAGGGCGGTGAGCGCTAGGCCTTCTTCGGGCTCAGCTGCTCGATGATCGCCTGGGCGACGTCGTGCATGGTGAGGCGGCGGTCCATCGACGCCTTCTGGATCCAGCGGAACGCCTCGGGCTCGGTGAGGCCCATCTTCTCGTTGAGCAGGCCCTTGGCGCGATCGACGAGCTTGCGAGTCTCGAAGCGCTCGACCATGTCGGCGACCTCGGCCTCGAGGGTGAGGATCTGGGCGTACCGCGAGAGGGCGATCTCGATCGCGGGCAGCAGGTCGTTGGGCGTGAAGGGCTTCACGACGTAGGCGAGCGCTCCGGCCTCGCTGGCACGCTCGACGAGCTCCTTCTGGCTGAAGGCGGTGAGCAGGACGACGGGCGCGATGTGCGCCTTCGAGAGGCGCTCGGCCGCCGAGATGCCGTCGAGCTGGGGCATCTTGACGTCCATGATGACGAGATCGGGGCGCAGCTCGGTGGCGAGGGCCACAGCGGTCTCGCCGTCGCCGGCCTCGCCGACGACCTCGAAGCCGTTGTCGCGGAGGATCTCCACGATGTCGAGGCGGATGAGGGATTCGTCTTCGGCGACGACGACCCGACGGGGTGCGGTCGACGAGGGTTCCTGGTCAGTCACGCCGATGAGCCTACGGTATTCTCGACGGGCTGGTGATGAGCCGGTGTGGCGGAATGGCAGACGCGGGGCACTCAAAATGCTCTGTCCGAGAGGGCTTGTGGGTTCGAGTCCCACCACCGGTACCCGCCGGGTCGCGCGCTGCGCGCCTCCGCTCGCTAGCGTCGTCGGATGAGCACCGACCCCTGGCCCCTGTTCTCGCTGGAGCTGCGCACGCCGCGGCTCGAGCTGCATCCGGTCCGCGACGCCGACCTCGGCCCTCTCGCCGACGCCGCTCTCGCGGGCGTGCACGACAGCGGCCGCTCGCCGTTCCCCTCCCCCTGGGCCGAGGCGCCGCCGGAGCGCCTGCCCGGCGAGCTCGCGCGCTTCCACTGGTCGCAGCGCGCGCAGACGACGGGGGAGTCGTGGCGCGTCGCGTTCGCCGTGGTCGAGGACGGCCGGGTCGTCGGCTGCCAGGACGTGGTCGCCGAGTCCTTCGCCGCCACCCGCACCCTGACCTCGGGCTCGTGGCTCACCCGCTCGGCGCAGGGCCGCGGCCTCGGGCGCGAGATGCGCGCCGCCGTGCTCCTCCTCGCCTTCGACCACCTCGGAGCCGAGGTCGCCGAGAGCGCCGCCCTCGCCTGGAACGCTCGCTCGATCCGGGTGTCGGAGGCTCTCGGCTACCAGCCGAACGGGGCGCACCGGATCGTCGGCCCGGACGGCGCGTCGGTCGAGGAGCTGCGATTCCGCGTCACCCCGGAGACCCTGGTGCGGCCGGAGTGGACGCTCGGGGTCGCCGGGCTCGACGGTGCACGGGCGATCCTCGTCCAGGACTCGCTCGGTCCGTCCTCCCCGGCCTGATTCACCAGAACATCGTGCCCGGGGACCCCTTGAACGGACCGACCACGCGCGAGGTGATCCAGCCGCCGTAGAAGTCGCCCGGCTGCGGCTGGACCGTCTCGCCGTCGACCGTGCAGGAGTCCATCCGCCCGGGGTAGAGGGCGACCGTGTCGACGAGGGCCTCGAAGCCGCCCATCGGCTCCGGGTACGTCCAGCCCGCCGCCTCCGCGACCGCTACTCCTCCGCGCACGGTGAGGTAGGAGGCCGCGCCCTTGAACTCGCAGATGCTGCGGCCGGGCGCGGGCTCGAGCGCCCCTGGCGCGAACGAGGACACGGGGAGGTAGTAGACGGGAGGGTGGCTCGTCTCGAGGACGCGCAGCGCCTCGCGGGTCTCGGCGACGACGACTCCCCCGAGCGTCACGACGACGTGCTCGGAGGTGGTCTCGACCCTGGGGGGTCGCGGGTAGTCCCAGACGGATTCCTGGCCCTCGGCGGGCGGCACACGCTTCATCCCGCTCACGCTACGCGGCGGGGAGCGGCGCCCCGGCGCCTCCCAGAGGATGCCCGGCCGGGCGCCGCGGCCCGGCGGATCGCCGCCGCCGGGACGCACGGGGGCCCCGGTCGCGTAACGTCGTCCCTGCGGCGGAACCCCGAGCCCGCGCGCAGAAGGAATCCAGAGTGCCCACCGAATGCATCCACGGCCTCGACATCGCGCTCTGCGACGTCTGCACCCCGAAGAAGCTCCCCGAGCAGGTCGGCCGTGCCACCCGCACCCCCGCGCGCGTGCCCGGAACCTCCCGTGCAGCCACCGCCCGCGCGGCCGCGCGCGGCACGGCGCGCGAGAAGCCCCTGCCCAAGGTCGACATCGCCGCGCAGCGGATCTACCACGTCACCCACCTCGACAACCTCGAGGCGATCGTCGCCGCCGGCGCGATCCTGGCGGACCAGCAGCTCGAGGAGCGCCCCGCGATCGACGTCAGTGCCGAGACCACCCGCGAGCACCGCCGTGCCGTGCAGGTGAAGGACGGCATGAGCGTCGCCGGCTTCGTGCCCTTCTTCCTCTCCCCCGACGCCGCGCTCTGGGCCGACCTGCGCGGCGAGCGGGTCGCTCCGCACTGGTCGCCGAGCGCCCACACGACAACGGCCTCGCAGTACGTCGTCCTGGTGGGCTCGCTCGCCTCCGCCCCGGTGCTGAGCGACGGCGACGCCTCCCACGTCCTCACGCGCTTCACCGAGGGCGACGCGCTCGTGCGCACCTTCGCGCGCCTCCTCGTCGACGAGCCGGCTCTGCGCAGTGCCGAGGCGCTCGTGCCCGAGCGCTTCCCACTCGACGGCGTCGCGACTGTCGGCGTGGCGTCGGTCGCCGCCCGGAACCGCGTCAAGGCTCTCTTCGAGGGCATCGACGCCGCTCCCCGCGTCGCTGTCTACCCGCCGTGGTTCCACCCGGTGGCCGAGGAGGAGTGACCCGGCGCTAGTCGGCCTCGAGGAGGTCGAGGCGGTCGGCCAGGTACCGTCGCAGCGGCATCAGTCCCTGCTCGCCCAGACCGGGCGCCCAGCGCACGAGCACCTCGGAGCCGCGCAGGGCCAGCGGCTCCTGGCCAGACTCGAGCGCCGGGGCGTCCAGGATGAGGCGCCGCCAGCCGTAGTTGACGATCTCGCCCTCCTGGAACGGTCCGTCGAAGGCGGCGCGCCGGATCTCGCGGCGCGCCTCCTGCGACTCCGACTGGTTGTTGGCGTGCAGTGGAGCGACGGCGCGGGTCACCGAGCCCGTCGCGAACAGCTCGCCTCCGCGCCCGAGGAGCACGACGCCCAGGCGCCACGCGCGGGTGACGGAGGCCATCACGGGCTTGCGGCGGAAGCCGAGGATCGCGCGCGGAGTCCGCAGCTCGGCGACGGCCTGGTCGGCGATGCCGCGGGCGTCGAGCTCGGCGGAGACCTCGCGCAGGAGCGCGGCCAGATCGGCGGCGGCCTGCTCGGCCCCTGGTGCTGCGGGCATCGGTCCTCCTCGGCTCGTCCCGCCAGCCTACGGGCGCGGTGTGCACCGGCCTCCCCGCTCCGCACCGCTAGCATCGCCTGACGACACCGAGGAGGACGAGCGATGCGCGTCATCATGATGGGCCCGCCCGGCGTGGGCAAGGGCACCCAGGCGGCCGTGCTGTCGCGCGAGCTGGGGGTGCCGGCCATCTCCACCGGCGATCTGTTCCGCGCGCACGTCGCCGACGGCACCGACCTCGGACGGCGCCTGCAGGCGCTCGTGGAGGCCGGCGAGTACGTGCCGGACGAGCTGACGAACGCGCTGGTGGCGGAGCGCATCGCCGAGGAGGACGCCCGGGACGGGTTCATCCTCGACGGCTACCCGCGCACGCTCGCCCAGGTGGACGCGCTGGCGGAGCTCCTCGAGGAGCGGGGCACGCCGCTGACGTGCGTCGTGCTGCTGACGGCAGACTCGGACGTGGTCCTCGCGCGGCTGCACGTGCGGGCGCAGGAGCAGGACCGTGCCGACGACGACCCCGAGGTCGTCCGGAACCGGATCGAGGTCTACGAGCGCGAGACCGCTCCCCTGGCGGAGGTCTACGACGAGCGCGAGCTCCTGGTGCGGATCGACGGCTCCGCCTCGCAGGACGAGGTCGCCGCGAGGATCATCGCGGCGTGCCGACCCGAGTGAGCCGGCACGCCGCGACGGGAGGTCAGATCGCCGAGGCGAGGACCTCGTCGAGCTTGGCAGAGGCCTCCTCATCGGTGCCCTTCAGGGCGAGCGAGAGCTCCGACACGAGGATCTGACGCGCCTTGAGGAGCATCCGCTTCTCGCCGGCGGAGACGCCGCCCGCCTGCTCGCGGCGCCACAGGTCGCGGACGACCTCGCTGACGCGGTACACACTGCCGCTGGCCATCTTCTCCTGGTTGGCCTTGAAGCGGCGGGACCAGTTGCTGGCCTCCTCCGCGACGTCGCTGCGCAGGACGTCGTAGACCGCCTGGACTCCGGCGTCGTCGATGATCTCGCGGACGCCGACGAGCTCGGCGTTCTCGACGGGGAGGGTGATGGTGAGCTCGCTGGTGTGCACGTTCATGGTCATGAACGTCTTCTCGACGCCCTTGACCGAGCGCTTCTCGAGCCCGGTGATCGTCACCGCTCCGTGGTGCGGGTAGACCAGCGTCTCGCCGACCTCGAATGTCATCATGTCGTGCCTTTCGTCGTGGGGCGTGGTGGGAGTGAGGAGTCCAGGGGGCGCAGCGGCGCCGCGGCGAGCCAGGCCGGGAGCAGCGCGACGAGGTGCTCGACCAGCTCCTCGTCGGTGCCGTCGAGGGAGCCGGCGAGCCAGGCGCCGACCACGGAGAGGACACCGCCGGCCGCGAAGACCGCGGTGAGCTCGGGGTCGACCGATGCGGGGACGTCGACCCGGGCGAGCACCTCGCGGTGCAGGGCGAGCGCCGTGTCGAGCACGGCGTCGTCGGAGGCGACCCGGGCGGAGGCTCGCGCGCGGAGCCGGGCGTGGAAGGCGTGGCGGTCGACCAGCCGCTCGACGAGCCGCGAGTAGCCGCGCTGCAGGGCGTCGGCTCCGCAGCGGTCGGCGGGATCGCCCTCGGCGACGTCGGCGACCGCGAGGTCCTGGCGGAGCAGCGCGGAGGCGACTCCCGCCGCGTCGTCGAAGTGGGCGTAGAACGAGCTGCGGCTGATCCCGGCCTCGCGCACGATGTCGCTCACCGCGATGCCCTCGGCCCTCTCGCCGTCGCTCTGCATGACGAGGCGCTCGACCGCGTCGAACACGCGGCGGCGGGTGCGCCGGGCCCGCGGGTCGGCGGAACCGGGCACCACCGGGGACTCCGCCGCGGGCACGGAGGCGAGGCGGGCGGAAGTCATCGACGTCAGTCTACCACTTCCCGGACAGGTGTACGGAAAGAGCGTCAGGCGCCGGTGCGCACCGGATCGAGGCCGGCGATGCGGTCGATCGCGGCCTGCTCGCTCGGCGAGACCCGGCCGAGATACCGGCCCAGGAACACGAACAGCAGGCGGTTCGCCGTGATCGCCGGCCACCACGGGCGCCGGAGGCCCAGGAGCCTCCGCACCTCGGGGCTGAGCGAGGCGACCGCGCCGGCGAACAGTAGCGGGTAGACCACGCCCGCCTCCCCCGGCAGCCGGATGTCACGGAGGAAGCCGACCGCCTCGTGCACGCGCGCGTCGGGCTTGAGCTCGCCCGCGAATCCGGCGAGCTGCGCGCGGAGCTCCGCGACGCTCTCGGGCGGATCCTCCACTCCGAGCAGTCGGCCGGAGGCGGCCCACTCGCGCACGTAGGCGTCGGGGCCGCCGGGGATCCGTCCACCCCAGATCTCGTGAGCGCCGAGGAACGCGTCGGTGAAGGCGTCGTGCACCCAGAGCAGCAGGCGGGGATCCTGGGCGGAGTAGGAGCGCTCGCGCCCGCCGGCGTCCTCGTAGGAGCCGACGATCCGCTCGTGCACGCCGGTCACCCAGCGCGCCGCTCCGCTCGCCGCGGCGGTGTCCCCGAAGCTGGTGGTCAGGACCCAGCGGACCGTGTTGTCGAGCCGGCCCATCGGGTCCTCGCGGTAGCGGGAGTGATCGTGGACACCGGCCATCGCTCCGGAGTGAAGGGTCTGCATGAGCAGAGCCCGCACTCCGGCGATCATCGTCGGCAGCCCTCCGTTCACCGCCCAGACCGCGCTGCCCGGCCCGAAGAGCCCGGCGTCGTCGCCCTTCTCGAGGGCCACGATCCAGTCGGCGCGGGGGCGGGGGCGGCGGCGTCTCATCCGCTCAGTGTGCGCTCGGACCCTGGGTCGCGGCTGGCCGTTCCGTCACCCTTCGTGGGGCCGTGGTCACTCGGCCAACAGCTCGCGGACGTCATCGGCCGTCAGCGCCCGCGCGAAGAGCTCGCCCTCGTCGAGCACCGCTGCGCTGAGGCGGCCCTTGCGCTCCTGGAGGCGCACGATCTTCTCCTCGATCGTGTCCGCCGCCACCAGCCGGTACACGTTCACCCGCCGCTCCTGGCCGATGCGATGCGCGCGGTCGACGGCCTGCGCCTCGGCCGCCGGGTTCCACCACGGGTCGAGGATGAAGACGTGATCGGCCTCGGTGAGCGTGAGCCCGGTGCCGCCCGCCTTCAGGCTGATCAGGAAGACGGGCGCGGCTCCCGAGCGGAACTCCTCGATCACTCCCGCGCGGTCCCGGGTGGAGCCGTCGAGCTGCACGAAGGGGATGCCGCGCCGGCGCAGCCGCTCCCCCGCCCGCTCCAGGTACGACGTGAAAGTGCTGAAGACGAGGGCTCGGCGGCCCTCCGCGATCACGTCGTCGAGCTGCTGGACGAGCACGTCGAGCTTCGCGGACGGAACGTGCCGGTAGGCCGGGTCGACCAGGGACGCGTCGAGCGCGAGCAGGCGCAGCAGGGTGAGCGAGCGGAACACCGTGAAGCGCTGCCGGTCGAGGTCGTCGACCAGGCCCAGGAGCTTCCGGCGCTCGCGCTGGAGGTAGCCGTCGTAGAGCACTCGGTGGGCGGGAGTCAGCGCGACCTCGATCGTCTGCTCCTGCTTCTCGGGGAGCTCCGGCGCCACCGCCTCCTTGGTGCGGCGGAGCAGGAACGGACGCAGTCGCCGACGCAGTCTCTCGAGGCGGCGGCGCGCGCCCTCGGTGTGGCTGACGGTCCGCCCCTCGGACAGATCGGGCGAGGCGATGCCGACGGGCGCCTCCGCGTGCAGGATCGGCCGGGTGTACTCCTCGCGGAAGCGGCGCAGCGGCGGCAGGAGCCCGGGCGCCACGAGGGCGAGGACCGCCCAGAGCTCATCGAGCGAGTTCTCCAGCGGAGTGCCCGTGAGAGCGAGCGTGACGGGCGCGCCGACCCCGCGGGCGGCCAGGTGCGTCTGCGAGGCCGGGTTCTTGACGAACTGGGCCTCGTCGAGGATCAGCGCCGACCACGTCCTCGCCGCCCAGCGCTCGCCACCGAGGCGCAGGACCGCGTAGCTGGTGAGGACCACGTCCGCGTCGGCCGGGATCGCGTCGAGCGCGCCCTCCCGCGAGCTCGCGACGACGTGGACGCGCAGGGCGGGCGCGAAGCGCTCGGCCTCCGAGCGCCAGCCCGGCACGACCGACGTGGGGGCGACCACGAGGAACGGCGCGCGGCGGATCCCGGCGCGGCCCGCCTCCTCGACCGCGTCGAGCATCATGGCCAGCGCCTGCAGGGTCTTGCCGAGGCCCATGTCGTCGGCCAGGATCCCGCCCAGTCCGTGGCGGAGGCGGTGCACGAGCCAGGCGTAGCCCGCCCGCTGGTACGGGCGCAGCCGGGCGGTCAGTCCCTCCGGCGGCTCCACGTCCTCCGGCGACCCGGCGGCCAGCGCGGAGTCGAGCACGGCGCGCCACGCGTCGGAGGGGACGCTCTCGTCAGCGAGCTCCTCCAGCTCGTTCCAGAGCCCGGTCTGGTGCCGGCCGAGCCGCGGTCCCGTCTCCCACTCCTCGAGCTCGTCCGCCCGGGTCAGCAGCTCCCGGAGCCGGTCGAGGCCGGGGTGCGCGAGCGAGAGGTAGGAGTGGTCGACCAGGCGGATGCGGTCGCCGCCCGCCGCCAGAGCGCGGAAGAGGGGCAGGAACGGCACGGTCGCGTCGCCGATCGTCACGACGACGCCGAGGTCGAACCAGTCGGCGCTCTCGGTGTCGACGGCGGTGACGGTGAGCGTGAGCGGCCCGGTCAGCAGGCGGTAGTCCGGGGCCGCGCCCTCGCGCTCGACCCGGACGCCGCCGATCCCCTCCAGCTGCGGGAGCTGCTCCACCACGAACACCGCCGCCTCGGCCCCGCGCAGGACCGCGCTCGTCCCCGGCTCCGGCACGACGGCGGATCCGGCCTCGCCGAGCACCGAGCGCACCCGGCGGAGCACCGCGCGCTCGAGAGCCGCGTCGGCCGTGCCGTCGAGCTCGCCCGCGCGATCGGGCGAGCGGCGCCAGTGCCAGCCGACCCTGACGGCGCGCCGCGGCTCGAACGAGACCGTGCAGACCAGGCGCGGCGGCTCCGGGTCGTCCAGGACGAGGTCGACGCCCTCCTCGCGGACCGCGACCCGGCCCCGGAGGGCGGGGAGGTGCTCGCCGACGAACTCGGGCACGTCCTCCGCCGGGACCACCGTCTCCTCGGGGTGGTCGAGGAGCCGCAGCTCCTCGTCGTCGAAGGGAAGGGACGCGGGCGCGAGCAGGAGCGAGGAAGGATCGCCGCCCTCGACCGCGTACACGCCGTGCCGGGCGACCGGACGCGCCGACTCCGGTGCGTGCTCCGCACCGTCGATCCGCAGCACCGGCCGCAACCGGAGCGATCCCTCCTCCGCCGAGACCGTCACCGCCACGTGCGCGGGACCGGCGAGGCGGACCGATCCCTTCTCCGGGGCGAGCAGCGGGATCCCGGCGGCCTGCGCCTGCTCGAGAAGCCGCCAGAGCAGCGGGCTCTCGTAGTCGTCGAGGTGGATCCAGTCGGGGTCCTGCCCCAGGTGGACGGTGCGCGTGGCGCGGTGCAGGGCCGCGAACTCGGCGAACCAGCGCTGGTGAGCGGGGTCGAGCGAGAGCCGGTGGGTCTGGAAGTTCAGCGACTTCCACGTGAGGGTGGTGCGGTTCCAGGCGCCCCCGCGCCCGCGGACGACGGGGCGGGTGGCCAGACGGTGGTCGCGGCGCTCGCCGGGGTCGTAGGTCTTCGCCGTGACGCGCTCGCTCGCGGGCGCCCGCCACGGATCGTCGGCCCGGCGCACCAGTCGGCGCAGCTCGAACTGCAGCCCGATCGGCGTGAGGACGGGCGGCGACTCGGCCTCGGCGGATCCGCTGAGCTCGCCGACGCGGGCGCGCCAGGAGGAGGGGATCGACTCGGGAGGCACCGCCCCATGCTGCCACGCGCCGCCGACATGCCCGCCCGCACCGCGCGACGGGCAGAATCGGAGAATGACCAGCAGCGACTCCCCCGCGCCCACCGCCCTCACCCTCGGCAGCGAGAGCCTGCGCCTCGCCCTGACGACCGCCGGCGCCGAGATGACGTCCCTCCGCGACGAGGAGGGCCGCGAGTACCTGTGGCAGGCCGGCCCGGAGTGGCGCCGGCACGCGCCCGTGCTGTTCCCGATCATCGGCCGCCTCCCCGGCGACACGCTGCACCACGACGGCGCGGACCACCGGATGGGTCAGCACGGCTTCGCGCGGGACCGCGTCTTCGAGCTCGCGGGCGTCTCGGCGGACGAGGCGGTGTTCCGGCTCCGGAGCGACGACGCCACGCGCGCGGTGTTCCCCTTCGACTGGACGCTCCTCATCGCCTACGCCGTGACCGGCGCCTCGCTCCGGATCACCCAGACCGTCGAGAACAGGGGTCCCTCTCCCCTGGGCTTCTCGCTCGGCAACCACCCGGCCTTCGCGCTGCCGCTGCCCGAGGGCCGCGGCGAGCACCGCATCCGCTTCGCGCAGCCCGAGCCGGAGGGGTTCCGCCGCGCTCCGGAGAACCTGCTGCTGGAGGCCCGCCACCCGGCGCCGCTCGAGGACGGGGTCCTGACGGTCGACGACGGCCACTTCGAGGAGGGCGTGATGATCTTCGACGAGCCTCGCCGCCGGACCCTCAGGCTCGAGGCCGACGGCGCCGCCCGTGCGATCGTCGTCGACACCGGGGACTTCGACGTGGTCGGCGTATGGAAGCCCGTCGGGGCACCGTTCGTCTGCCTCGAGCCGTGGCGGAGCGTCCCGACACCCGAGGGCTGGGACGGCGACATCGTCGACAAGCCGCGCCAGATCGTCCTCGAGCCGGGCGGACGGCGGTCGCTGTCCTACAGCATCGCGCTGAGCTGAACGTCCTCGCGCTGGATCTGCGCGTCGAGCAGCTCGAAGCGGCGGATGATGAGCCCCTCGCGGGTGGCCCAGGGGCAGATCACCAGCGTCTCGACGCCGAGGGCGTCCATGGCCGCCTCCGCGACGAGAGCGCCCGCGAGCAGCTGCGGAGCCCGCAGAGCGGAGACGCCGGGGAGGGCTGAGCGGTCGGCCGTGCTGATCGCGGCGAGGCGGGAGGACCACAGCCGGAGGTCGACCAGGTGAAGCTCGCGGCGCACCAGCGGACCGGCCGCGCTCGGAGCGGCGCCGGTGATCCGCGCCAAGGAGCGGAAGGTCTTCGACGTGCCTGCGACCAGGTCGGGGCGCCCCAGGGCGAGGAAGCCGCGGACGGGCTCCGCGAGCACCTCGCGGGCGTGACGCCGGGCGGCCTTCACGCTCGTGGCCGAAGCGGGATCGCCGAGCAGCAGGTCGCGCGTCACCCTGCCCGCTCCGAGCGGGACCGACACGGCGAGCTCGGGCACCTCGTCCACACCCATCGAGAGCTCGAACGAGCCGCCGCCGATGTCGAGGTCCAGGATCGAGCCCGCGCCCCAGCCGAACCAGCGGCGCACGGCGAGGAAGGTGGCCGAGGCCTCCGCCTCGCCTCCGAGCTCCTGGAGGTGCACACCCGTCTCGGCGCGGACCCGGTCGAGGACCGCCGCACCGTTGCCGGCCTCGCGGATCGCGGAGGTCGCGAACGCCAGCAGGTCCTCCGCGCGATGCTCGCGGGCGACCTCGGCGGCCTCGGTCACGAACGCGATCAGTTCGCGCTGGCCACGCTCGGTGATCTCCCCCGCCGCGTCCAGGTGCGCCACGAGAGCGAGGCTCCGCTTGTGCGAGCGGTAGGGCACCGGGCGGGCGCCGGGGTGCGCGTCGACGAGGAGCAGGTGGACCGTGTTGGAGCCGATGTCGAGTACGCCGAGTCGCATGGGTCCACGGTATAGGCCCGCGGAGGCACGTCCCGCCACGCGGACCGCCGGGAAACGCCGGAGGGCCCGGCCGCTCGCGCGGCCGGGCCCTCCGGGGGTGCTGGACTCAGTGGTCCCAGTTCTCGGCCCTGTCGGCCGAGCTGGACGAGCCGACGATGTGCACCCGCATGTCGTTCGTCGTGCCGGCGCGCCCGGGGGGCGATCCGGAGACGACGACCACGGTCTCGCCCGCCTGGGCGAGGCCCTCGCGGAGCAGCACCGCGTCCACCTGCGCGAACATCGCGTCGGTGTGGTTGACGCGCGGCGTGACGAAGGACTGGACGCCCCAGTTCAGCGCCATGCGGCGGCGGACGGCGGGCTCGGGGGTGAAGCCGATGATCGGGATGCCGTGGCGCAGGCGCGTCATGCGGCGGACCGAGTCGCCCGACTCCGTGAACACGCAGAGGAACTTCGCCTCGACGAACTCCGCGACCTCGGCGGCGGCCAGCGTGACCGATCCGCCCTGGGTGCGGGGCTTGCTGCCCAGCGGGGGGATGCGCTCCAGGCCGTGCTCCTCGGTGGACTCGACGATGCGGGCCATGGTCTGCACGGTGACGACGGGCCAGGCGCCGACGCTGGTCTCGCCCGAGAGCATGACCGCGTCCGCGCCGTCGAGGATGGCGTTCGCGACGTCCGAGGCCTCGGCCCGCGTGGGGCGGGGGCTCTCGATCATCGACTCGAGCATCTGGGTGGCGACGATGACCGGCTTCGCCCAGCGGCGGGCGAGCTCGACGGCGTGCTTCTGCACGATCGGCACCGCCTCGAGGGGCAGCTCGACGCCGAGGTCGCCGCGGGCGACCATGATGCCGTCGAAGACGTCGATGATCTCCTGGAGGTTGTCGACCGCCTGCGGCTTCTCGATCTTGGCGATGACGGGAGCCTTGCGGCCCTCCTCCGCCATGATCTCGTGCACGCGCTCGATGTCGCTGGCGTTGCGCACGAAGGAGAGGGCGATGATGTCGGCGCCGAGGCGGATCGCCCAGCGGAGGTCGTCCTCGTCCTTCTGGGAGAGTGCGGGGACGTTGACCGCGACGCCGGGCAGGTTGATGCCCTTGTTGTTCGAGACGTTGCCGGGGACGACGACCTCGGTGACGACCCGGGGGCCCTCGACGGCGGTGACGCGGACAGCGACCTTGCCGTCGTCGATGAGGAGCATGTCGCCCGGGTTCACGTCGTCCGGGAGGCCCTTGAACGTGGTGCCCGAGAGCTCGCGCGTGCCGAGGACGTCCTCGGTGGTGATGGTGAAGACGTCGCCCTCGGCGAGGGCGTACGGACCGCCCTCGAACTTGCCGAGGCGGATCTTCGGACCCTGCAGGTCGACGAGGATCGCGACCGCGCGCCCGGCGTCGTCCGCGGCCTTCCGCACGAGGCGGTAGATCCCTTCGTGGACGTCGTAGCTTCCATGACTGAGGTTCATGCGGGCCACGTCCACGCCGGCGTCGATGATCGCACGAATGGTCTCGTACGACGACGTTGCCGGGCCGAGGGTGGCGACGATTTTCGCTCGTCTCATTGAGGGGGTGCTCCGTTGTTCTGCGCCCGGAGGCGCGTCGTTAGCGGGGAGGGTGAGCTGATTGCTGGCGGGCCGAGACTATCGCGTCCCGGGGACTAGAGCGTGAAGCCCCGGTCGTTCGGACCGACCGGCGCGGGCAGCTGGGTCGTGCCCTCGAGGTAGCGGTCGACCTCGGCCGCGACGGAGCGGCCCTCGGCGATCGCCCAGACGATCAGGGACTGGCCCCGCCCGGCGTCTCCGGCCACGAAGACCCCGGGGACGCTGGTCTCGAAGGCGTCGCCGCGCGCGACGTTGCCGCGCTCGGTGAAGGGGACTTCGAGCTGGCGGCCGAGGTGGTCCGACTCCGGACCGGTGAAGCCGAGCGCCAGGAGGACCAGGTCCGCCGGGATCTCGCGCTCGGTGCCCGCCTTGGGGACGCGGCGTCCGTCGAGGTACTCGGTCTCGGCCACGCGCACCGCGCGGACCTCGCCGCCCTCGTTCGCGAGGAACTCCACGGTCGACGCGAGGAACATCCGCTCCCCGCCCTCCTCGTGAGCGCTCGAGATCTCGAACACGGTCGGGTCCATCGGCCAGGGCTGGCTGTCCGGGCGCTGCGACGGCGGCTGCTGCCCGATCGCCAGGTTCGTGACCGAGGCGGCCTTCTGGCGATGGGCGGTGCCGATGCAGTCCGCTCCGGTGTCGCCTCCACCCAGGACGACGACGTGCTTGCCCTCGGCCGAGATCTGCTCGAAGACGCGGTCGCCCGCGATCGCGTGGTTCGACTGCACGAGGTACTCCATGGCGAAGTGCACGCCGTCGAGGTCGCGACCCGGGATCGGCAGATCGCGCGGCACGAGGGCGCCGGTGGCGACGACGACCGCGTCGTAGCGCGCCCGCAGGTCGTCCCAGGTGATGTCGGAGCCGATGTCGACGCCCGCGCGGAAGCGGGTGCCCTCGGCCTTCATCTGGTTCAGGCGCAGCTCGAGGTGCTTCTTCTCCATTTTGAAGTCCGGGATCCCGTAGCGCAGGAGGCCGCCGATGCGGTCGTCGCGCTCGTAGACCGCGACGGTGTGCCCGGCGCGGGTGAGCTGCTGCGCGGCGGCGAGCCCCGCGGGTCCGGAGCCGACGACCGCGACGGTCTTGCCGGTCAGGCGCTCCGGCGGGTGCGGCTGCACCCAGTCGTTGCCGAACGCCTGATCGATGATCGAGACCTCGATCTGCTTGATCGTGACGGCCGGCTGGTTGATGCCGAGCACGCAGGACGACTCGCACGGCGCCGGGCAGAGCCGGCCCGTGAACTCCGGGAAGTTGTTCGTCGCGTGCAGGCGCTCGATCGCCTGGCGACCCTCGCCGCGCCACATCAGGTCGTTCCACTCGGGGATCAGGTTCCCCAGCGGGCAGCCCTTGTGGCAGAACGGGATGCCGCAGTCCATGCAGCGGCCCGCCTGCCGGCGCAGCACGGCGGAGTCGCCCTGCTCGTAGACCTCTTTCCAGTCCATCAGGCGGACGGACACGGGACGCCGCTTGGGCAGCTCCCGGTCCTGCACCTTCAGGAACCCCTTGGGATCAGCCACCGGTCACCTCCAGAATCCGTCCCCAGACGACGTCGCCGTCGGGGTCGAGCCCCTCCTCCACAGCGGATGCGCGCGTCGCGAGCACCGCGGCGAAGTCGCGGGGCAGTACCTTGACGAAACGCGAGACCGTTCCGTCGAAATCGTCGAGCATCCCCTGGGCCAGGGTCGACTCGGTCTCCGCGACGTGCCGCTCGAGCAGGTCGCGCAGGATCTCCACATCGGCGCTGCCGAGCTCGGAGAGGGTCAGCTCGCCGGAGGCGATCGCGTCGCGGTTCACGAGCTCGCGGCGCAGGCCGTGGATGTAGGCGGTGCCGCCGGACATGCCTGCGCCGAGGTTGCGCCCGGTCTCGCCGAGGATCACGGCCAGACCGCCCGTCATGTACTCCAGCGCGTGGTCGCCCACTCCCTCGACCACGGCGGTGGCGCCGGAGTTGCGGACCAGGAAGCGCTCGCCGACCATCCCGCGGATGAACATGGTGCCCTGGGTCGCCCCGTAGCCGATCACGTTGCCCGCGATCACGTTCGTCGAGGCGTCGAAGGTGCTGCGGCGATCCGGCCGCACCACGATCTGGCCGCCCGAGAGGCCCTTGCCGACGTAGTCGTTGGAGTCGCCCTCGAGCCGCAGCGTGATGCCGGCGGGAAGGAAGGCTCCGAGCGACTGCCCGGCCGAGCCGCGGAGCGACACGACGATGGAGTCGGCCGGCAGGCCGTTCTCGCCGAAGCGGACCGTGACCTCGTGGCCGAGCATGGTGCCGACGGCGCGCTCGGTGTTCTTGATCTCGCGCTCGATCCGGACGGTGCCGCGGTGGTCGAGCACGTTCGCCGCGAGGCGGATCAGCTCGTTGTCGAAGTGGCGTTCGAGCTCGTGCTCCTGCGCGCGGCCGTGGCGGCGCGGCTCCTCGGCCGTGAAGACCGGTCCGACGAGGATCGGCGTCAGGTCGAGCCCGCTCGCCTTCCAGTGCTCGATCGCCCGGTCGACGTCGAGCAGCTCGCGGTGGCCGACGATCTCGTCGACGCTCCGGAAGCCGAGCTTCGCGAGGTACTCGCGCACCTCCTGGGCGATGAACTCGAAGAAGTTGACGACGAACTCGGGCTTGCCGGAGAACCGCTGGCGCAGCTCCGGGTTCTGCGTCGCGACGCCCACCGGGCACGTGTCGAGGTGGCAGACGCGCATCATGATGCAGCCCTCGACGATCAGCGGAGCCGTCGCGAAGCCGAACTCCTCGGCTCCGAGCAGCGCGCCGATGACGACGTCGCGGCCGGTCTTCATCTGGCCGTCCACCTGCACGACCACGCGGTCGCGCATGCCGTTGAGCATCAGCGTCTGCTGGGTCTCGGCCAGGCCGAGCTCCCAGGGCGTGCCCGCGTGCTTGAGCGAGTTCACCGGGCTCGCACCGGTGCCGCCGTCGTGACCCGAGACGAGGATCACATCGGCGAGGGCCTTCGCGGTGCCGGCGGCGACCGCTCCGATGCCCGACTGGCTGACCAGCTTCGCGTGGATGCGCGCCGACGGGTTCGCCCGCTTGAGATCGAAGATCAGCTGCTTCAGGTCCTCGATCGAGTAGATGTCGTGGTGGGGCGGCGGCGAGATCAGGCCGACGCCGGCGGTCGCGTGCCGGGTGCGCGCGATCCACGGGTAGACCTTCGTGGGCGGCAGCTGACCGCCCTCACCGGGCTTGGCGCCCTGAGCGAGCTTGATCTGGATGTCGTCGGCGTGGGTGAGGTACATGCTCGTGACGCCGAAACGGCCCGACGCGACCTGCTTGATCGCGGAGCGGCGCTCGGGGTCGAGCAGCCGCTCGGTGTCCTCGCCGCCCTCTCCGGTGTTCGACTTGGCGCCGAGGCGGTTCATCGCGATGGCGAGGGTCTCGTGCGCCTCCGGCGAGATGGAGCCGTAGCTCATCGCGCCCGTCGAGAAGCGCTTGACGATCGCCTCGACCGGCTCGACCTCGTCGATCGGGATCGGGGTGCGTCCCGCGGTGTCGAGCGTGAACATGCCGCGGAGGGTCATCAGCGAGCTCGCCTGGTCGTCGACCATCTTCGTGTACTCGCGGAAGACGTCGTAGCGGCGGTTGCGCGTCGAGTGCTGCAGGCGGAACACCGTGTCCGGGTTGAACAGGTGGGGGGCGCCGTCGCGGCGCCACTGGTACTCGCCGCCGACCGCCAGGCGCTCGTGGGCGACGATCGCGCCGTCCTCGGGGTACGCGGCGCGGTGGCGCGCGGCGTTCTCCTCGGCGACGACGTCGATGCCGATGCCGCCGAGCTTCGAGACGGTGCCGGTGAAGTACTGGTCGACGAACACCTGGCTGAGGCCGACGGCCTCGAAGGTCTGCGCGCCGGCGTAGCTCGACACGGTCGAGATCCCCATCTTGGACATGATCTTCAGCACGCCCTTGCCGAGCGCCTTGATCACGTTCTTCACGGCCTTCTCCGGCGAGACGTCCGACAGCATGCCGCTGCGGACCAGGTCCTCGCAGGTCTCCATCGCCAGGTACGGGTTGACCGCGGAGGCGCCGTAGCCGATCAGCGTCGCCACGTGGTGCACCTCGCGGACGTCGCCCGCCTCGACCACGAGCCCCACGCGCATCCGGTTCTCGGTGCGGATGAGGTGGTGGTGCACGGCGGCGAGCATCAGCAGCGACGGGATCGGCGCGAGGTCCTTGGTGGAGTCGCGGTCCGAGAGCACCAGGAACTGGGCTCCCGCGGCGATGGCCTCGTCGGCCTCGTCGCACATCTCGTCGATGCGGTCCTGCATCGCCCGGGGTCCCGCGTCGACGCGGTAGAGGCCGCGGATCGTCGTGGTGATGTGGCTCAGCGGGCGCGGCGCGATGTGCTGGATCTTCGCGAGCTCGTCGTTGTCGATGACCGGGAAGTCGAGGACCACCTGGCGTGCGTGCTCGGCGCCGGCGGTCAGCAGGTTCCGCTCGGGGCCGAGCCCCAGGCGGAGCGAGGTCACGACCTCCTCGCGGATCGAGTCCAGCGGCGGGTTCGTCACCTGCGCGAAGGCCTGCGTGAAGTAGTCGAAGAGCAGGCGGGGGCGCTTCGACAGCACGGCCACGGGGGTGTCCGAGCCCATCGCTCCGAGCGGCTCCGCACCGGCGCGCGCCATCGGCAGCAGGAGGAGACGGACCTCCTCCTCCGTGTAGCCGAAGGTGCGCTGGCGGCGGTTGACCGATGCCGGCGTGTGCACGATGTGCTCGCGCTCGGGGAGGTCCTTGAGGTTGATGCGGCCCTTCTCGAGCCACTCCTCGAACGGACCGGAGGCGGCGAGCTGCCCCTTGATCTCCTCGTCCTCGACGATGCGGCCCTGCTCGGTGTCGACGAGGAACATGCGTCCGGGCTGGAGGCGTCCCTTGCGGACCACCTTCGCGGGGTCGATGTCGAGCACGCCGATCTCGCTGGCCAGCACCACGAGCCCGTCGTCGGTGACGACGTAGCGGCCGGGGCGCAGGCCGTTGCGGTCGAGGGTGGCGCCGACGAGCTCGCCGTCGGTGAAGACGATCGCGGCCGGGCCGTCCCACGGCTCCATGAGCATCGAGTGGTACTCGTAGAACGCGCGCCGCTTCGGGTCGAGCGCGCCGTCCTGGTTCTCCCAGGCCTCCGGGACCATCATCATGACCGCGTGCGGGAGCGACCGGCCGGCCAGGTTGAGCAGCTCGACGGTCTCGTCGAACGAGGCGGAGTCGCTGCGGCCGGGCGAGACGATCGGGAACAGCGGAGCCAGGTCGCCCAGCTCGCGGCTCTTCAGCTGCGACTGGCGTGCGCGCATCCAGTTGCGGTTGCCCTGCACCGTGTTGATCTCGCCGTTGTGCGCGATCATCCGGAACGGCTGAGCGAGCGGCCACGACGGGAAGGTGTTGGTGGAGTAGCGGGAGTGCACCAGCGCGAGCTTCGAGGCGAAGCGCTCGTCGGACAGGTCCGGGTAGAACGGCTCCAGCTGGAGCGTCGTCACCATGCCCTTGTACACGAGCGTCCGGCTCGAGAGCGACATGAAGTAGACCTCGAGCTCGCGCTCGACGCGCTTGCGCAGGCGGAAGGTCAGGCGGTCGAGGCGGATGGAGGAGAGGGGCGTGCCGCTCTCGTCGGTCAGCTCGCTCCGGATGAACAGCTGCTCGATCGCCGGCATGGCGGCCCGGGCGAGCGTGCCGATCTCGTCGGGCTGCACGGGCACGGAGCGCCAGCCGACCACGGCGAGGTTCTCCTCGCGGGCGATGTCGGCGATCGTCGACTTGACCCGCTCGCGTTCGAACACGTCCACCGGGAGGAAGGCGTTGCCGACCGCGTACTGGCCCAGCGGTGGGAGCTCGAAGGGAGCGACCGCGCGGAGGAACTCGTCCGGGATCTGCGTGATGATGCCCGCGCCGTCGCCCGTTCCGGCGTCGGAGCCGACCGCGCCGCGGTGCTCGAGGTTGCGCAGCGCGTTCAGCGCGGCGTCGATGATGTCGTGGCCGGCGGTGCCGCGCATGGTGGCGACCATCGCGAGACCGCACGCGTCCTTCTCGGCGGCCGGGTCGTACATCCCCTGCGCCGGCGGCATGCCCAGGAAGGGCACGGCGCGGGCCGGGGTCGAGGGCTGGGCGGAGGCCATGGGAACCGTCCTCACGGGGGTGATGGCTGATCGGGACGTCGCTGGCCCGCGGTGGTGGAGGAGGGGCGGCTCCCCGATCGGGAGGGCCGCAGGGTTCTGCCGCGGCGCGAGCGTCGCGCGCCGTCGGCGGTGCCTGCACGACGACCCGCCCGCGGCAGCGCTCGTGGCTGCGCCGCGATGGGGCGGTCGTGGAGGTGTCGGGCACCCGGGTGGCGGTCGCGGAGGCTCCGCGACCTCCGTCAGGTGCGGGAGACCGTCGGCTTCTCGGCGTCGGTGCCGGAAGCAGGGGTGGTGGTGTCGTCGGAGTCGTACTCGACGTCCTCGAATTCTACCGCAGCCGGGGCGGGCGTCCACTCGCGACCCGGGCGGTAGGCCGAGGGCTCGGCACCGGGGTGCTCCCGCTTCTGGATCACCACGAGGACCAGGCCGACGACCACGGCGATGAGCGCGGCCCAGACGTTCGTGCGGATGCCCCAGAAGAACTCGCTCGGATCGATCCGGATGGACTCGAACCAGACGCGTCCGATCCCGTACCAGATCAGGTAGGCGGCGAAGACGGTCCCCCACTGCAGCTTCAGACGGCGCTCGAGCAGGAGGATGACCGCGATGCCCACCACGTTCCACAGGATCTCGTAGAGGAAGGTCGGGTGGAAGAGCGTGCCCGCCGGGAGGCCGACGGGGAAGGCGGGGTTGGTGGTCTCGATCTCGAGGCCCCAGGGCAGGGTCGTGGGCAGGCCGAAGAGCTCGTGGTTGAACCAGTTGCCCAGGCGCCCGAGCGCCTGCGCGGCGAGCATGCCGGGCGCGAGGGCGTCGGCGAAGGTCCAGAAGCGCACTCCTGTCCAGCGGCAGCCGATGAACGCGCCGACCGCGCCTCCGATCAGGCCGCCGAAGATGGCGTTGCCGCCGTTCCAGATGCGGACGACCTCCCACGGGTCGGCGCCGTCGTAGAAGTAGTCGCCGGGGTGGGTGAGCACGTGGTAGGCGCGGGCGCCGACGATGCCCAGCGGCACCGCCCAGATGATGATGTCGAGGACGACCCACGGCTCGGCGCCGCGGCGCTTGAGGCGCTGGTTCGTCATGATCGTCGCCACGATGATCCCCGCGAGGATGCAGAGCGCGTAGGTGTGGATCGCGAGCGTGAAGGTGCCGATCGTGAGGTCGTACTGACTCCACGCGTCGGGGGGGCTCGGAATGCTCAGCGGTACGGACACCGGTACTCGACCTTTCGAAGGAGGGGGTCCCCCGGGCACGGCTCGGCCGAGCCCCGGTGGGCATCCCGATTGTAGCGGGAGGGTGTCAGCGCGCGGAGCGCAGGCGGGTGCCCTCGGCGAGGCCGCGGGAGGTCTCGGCGACCGCGTCGACACCGCCGGACGCCAGGGCGCGCACGAGAGCGGAGCCGACGATCGCGCCGTCCGCGTAGGCGAGGATCTCGGCGACCTGCTCGCCGGTCGAGATGCCCAGGCCGACGCACGCGCTCTCGGAGCCGGCGGCGCGGAGGCGGTCGACCAGGGTGCGGGCCGCGGAGTCGACGTCGGTGCGCGCGCCGGTGATGCCCATCGTCGAGACCGCGTAGACGAATCCGCGGCTCGAGTCGACGGCCTGACGCAGGCGCGTGTCCGTCGAGGACGGTGCCGCGAGGAACACGCGGTCGAGTCCGAGCCGCTCGGAGACGGCGAGCCACTCGGCGCCCTCGTCCGGGATCAGGTCGGGCGTGATGAGGCCGGACCCGCCGGCCTCGGCCAGATCGGTGGCGAATCGCTCGACCCCGTACTGCAGGACCGGGTTGTAGTAGGTCATCACCAGGACCGGCACGTCGACGCGCGCCCGGATCTCACGGACCGCCTCGAAGCCGTGGCGGAGGCGGAAGCCGCCCGCGATGGCGGCCTGGGTCGCCTCCTGGATGACGGGACCGTCCATCACCGGGTCGGAGTACGGCAGGCCCAGTTCGATCGCGTCGACGCCGTTCTCGGCCATGGCAACGGCGGCGTCGATGCTGGTCGGCAGGTCCGGGAAGCCGACGGGGAGGTAGCCGATCAGGGCGCCCGCCGCCTCCTCGTTCCGGCGCCGGACGGTCTCGGCGACGCTCGGTCCGCGGCCGCTCACGACTGCACCGCGCCCTGGTCCATGAGGCCGAAGTAGTGCGCCGCCGTCGTCATGTCCTTGTCGCCGCGGCCGGAGAGGTTCACCAGGATGGTGGCCTCGGGGCCGAGCTCGCGCCCGAGCTCCAGCGTGCCGGCCAGCGCGTGCGCGGACTCGATCGCCGGGATGATCCCCTCGGTGCGGCTGAGGAGCATGAGCGCGTCCATCGCCGCCGAGTCGGTGACCGCGCGGTAGTCGGCGCGGCCGATGCTCGAGAGCCACGCGTGCTCCGGGCCGATTCCCGGGTAGTCGAGGCCGGCCGAGATCGAGTGCGACTCGACGGTCTGGCCGTCCTCGTCCTGGAGGAGGAAGCTGCGGGCGCCGTGCAGGACGCCGGGGCGGCCCTTGCTGATGGTCGCCGCATGGCGGGGCGTCTCGATCCCGTCGCCGCCGGCCTCGAAGCCGACGAGGCGGACCTCGGGGTCGTCGAGGAAGGCGTGGAAGATCCCCATCGCGTTGGAGCCGCCGCCGACGCAGGCGGTGACCGCGGTGGGCAGCGAGCCGGTGAGCTCGAGGACCTGCTCGCGCGCCTCCTCGCCGATGATCTTCTGGAAGTCGCGGACGAGGGCCGGGAACGGGTGCGGGCCCGCGACGGTGCCGAAGATGTAGTTCGTGGTGCCGACGTTCGTGACCCAGTCGCGCATCGCGTCGTTGATCGCGTCCTTGAGGGTGCGCGAGCCGGTCGTCACGGGGATGACCTCGGCGCCGAGCAGGCGCATGCGGGCGACGTTGAGGGCCTGGCGCTCGGTGTCGACCTCGCCCATGTAGACCACGCAGTCGAGGCCGAACAGGGCGGCGGCCGTGGCGGTCGCGACGCCGTGCTGGCCCGCTCCCGTCTCGGCGATGACGCGGGTCTTGCCGATCCGCTTGGTGAGCAGCGCCTGGCCCAGCACGTTGTTGATCTTGTGCGAGCCGGTGTGGTTGAGGTCCTCGCGCTTGAGGATGATCCGCGCACCGCCGGCGTGCTCGGCGAACCGCGGCACCTCGGTGATGATCGACGGACGGCCGGTGTAGCTGCGGTGCAGCTCCATCAGCTCGGCGGCGAACGCGGGGTCGACCTTCGTGCGCTCGTACTCGGCGCTCAGCTCGTCGAGGGCCTCGACGAGGGACTCGGGGACGTAGCGTCCGCCGAACTCGCCGAAGTAGGGGCCGAGTTCATCCCGGAGTGCCATGGGGGTACCGCCTATCGGTGTGGTCAGTGCGCCAGGAAGCCGGCGAGGGTGGAGACGGGGTCGCCGCCGGTGACGAGAGCCTCGCCCACGAGGACGACGTCCGCTCCGGAGCCGCGGTAGTGCGCGACGTCGTCGGCGGTGAGGACGGCCGACTCGGCCACCTTCACCGCGTCGTCGGGGAAGCGCTCGGAGAGGCGGCCGAAGAGGTCGCGGTCGAGCTGGAAGGTGGAGAGGTCGCGGGCGTTCACGCCGATGAGCCGTGCGCCGAGGTCCGCGGCCCGGTCGAGCTCATCGGCCGAGTGCGTCTCGACGAGCGGGGTCATCCCCAGCTCGAGGACGAGGGCGTGCAGCTCGACGAGCAGGGGCTGCTCGAGCGCGGCGACGATGAGGAGGACCAGGTCGGCTCCGGCCGCGCGGGCCTCGAGGACCTGGTAAGGCTCGGCGACGAAGTCCTTGCGCAGGACGGGGATCGACACGCGCTCCCGGACCGCCTCGAGGTCCGCGAGGGATCCCTTGAAGCGGCGCTCCTCTGTGAGGACGCTGATCGCGCTCGCTCCCCCGAGCTCGTACTGCCCGGCCAGCTCGGCGGGGACGGGGATGTCGGCGAGGGCTCCGCGCGACGGGCTGGCGCGCTTGACCTCGGCGATGATCCTGACGCGCTCGGCGGGGGCCAGTGCGGCGAGGGCGTCGAGGGCGGGCGCCTGGGCGAGCGCACGGCGCTCGACGGCCTCGAGCGGAGCGCTCTCGCGGCGCCGGGCCGCGTCGGCCAGGGCGCCGGCGGTGAGGTCGGCGAGCACCTAGGCGCGCGCCTTCGGGTTCGCCTTCGCGCCGTCGACGCCGTAGCCCGCCTTGGCCATGCCCATGCCGACGAGCAGGCCCACCACGACCAGGCCGGCCGAGAGCCAGACCACCAGGGGCACGTCGAACCAGAACGCGATCGTGCCGATCGTGAATCCGACCAGCATGATGACGACGGCCGTCCACGCTGCCGGCGAGTGGCCGTGGTTGTCGTCGTCGTGCTCGGTGCTCATGGGTCTCCTCCTGGGGGTGCATCGGGACCAGAGCAGTCTAGCGTGAGGCGCCTGGGCGCCCGGCCCCGGACTCGCCCCGAGGAGCCCCCCTCAGGAAGCCGGGATCCCGGACCGCAGGACGCGCCCCGGCCGGTGTCAGCGGCCTGAGGTGGGGTCGTCGCCGCGGGAGAGCTCGTCCCACGAGACGACCGGATCGATGTCGCCGTCGTCCGTCTGCACGGTCGTCGCGCCGTGGCCGTAGCCGTCGGCGGGCTCGAAGCGGGACGCGCGCTTCTTCGCCGCCCCCGGCCAGCGGCGCGAGGTCGCGAGGACGCCGATCCCGAGCAGCGCCGTGAGCACGCCGCAGACCAGGGCGACGACGGGCCATGCCGTCGCGGAGGACGAGGCCACCAGCGCCGCGACGGACTGCTCCCCCGCGATGGCGGTCGCCTCCGTGACCAGCGCGGCCCCGGCGCGCACGGGATCGCCCAGCGCCGTCGCGGCCGCGAGGACCACCGAGGCGCCGAGGACGGCCTGGAGCAGTCCGAGCACGATCCGGAAGACGGGACCGGCGATGGCCAGGGCCGCGGCGAGGGCGAGGCCCGCGAGCGCCAGTGCGGAGAGCGCGGGCGCGGCGACGGTCCCGGCCACGTCGATCCGCTGGCCCTCCCCCTCGATCGCGGCCAGGGTCAGCGTGGACCAGGTCTGCGTTGAGGAGGTCAGCTCGAGCGCGGCGAGCAGCACGACCCCGAGGATCGCGGTGTACTTCAGCCGCCGTCCGCTCATGCTCGATCCGCCGGGCCGAGGCCGGTGAACGGGACGAGGGGATCGACGTCGAAGCAGGCGTGCTCGCCCGTGTGGCAGGCGGCGCCGATCTGCTCGACCTGCACCAGCAGGGTGTCGGCGTCGCAGTCGAGGGCGGCACCCCGCACGTACTGCGCGTGACCGGACGTGTCGCCCTTCCGCCAGTACTCCTGACGCGAGCGCGACCAGAAGGTGACGCGGCCCTCGGTGAGGGTCCGCCGGAGCGCCTCGCGGTCCATCCAGCCCATCATGAGCACCTCGCGGGTGTCGTGCTGCTGGATGATAGCGGGCAGGAGCCCGGTCGGATCGAAGGCGGCGCGGTCCAGCACGGCGTCGAGCTCGGCGGGGGTCATCGGATCTCGATCCCGGAGGCGGCGAGCGCGCGCTTGACGTCGCCGATCGTCAGCTCGCGGTTGTGGAAGACGGAGGCGGCGAGCACGGCGTCGGCTCCCGCGTCGACGGCCGGGGCGAAGTGCTCGACGGCGCCGGCGCCTCCGGACGCGATCACCGGCACGGAGCTCAGCTCGCGCATCGCGGCGATCAGCTCGAGGTCGAAGCCCTGCTTGGTGCCGTCGGCGTCGATGGAGTTGACCAGCAGCTCCCCGGCGCCGCGCTCGACGGCCTCGGCCGCCCAGGCCAGGGCGTCGAGCTCGGTCTCGCGGCGGCCGCCGTGGGTGGTGACGACGAAGCCGGACGCCGTGGCGTCGCTCCGCTTGACGTCGAGCGAGAGCACGAGCACCTGAGCGCCGAAGACGTCGGCGATCTCGCCGAGGAGCTCGGGCCGGGCGATCGCGGCCGAGTTGACGCCCACCTTGTCGGCGCCGTGCGCGAGCAGTCGCGAGACGTCCTCGGCGCTGCGCACGCCTCCGCCGACCGTGAGCGGGATGAAGACCTGCTCGGCCGTCGCCCTCACCACGTCGTAGGTGGTCGAGCGGTCGTCGACCGTGGCGGTGACGTCGAGGAAGGTCAGCTCGTCGGCGCCCTGCTCGAAGTAGAGGCGGGCGAGCTCGACGGGGTCGCCCGCGTCGCGCAGGTTCTGGAAGTTGACGCCCTTCACGACGCGGCCGGCGGCGACGTCGAGGCACGGGATGACGCGGACGGCGAGACTCATCGGCTCCCCCTCTACAGGCGCGCGGCGTGGATGGAGGTGACCAGGATCGCGCGGGCGCCCAGGTCGTACAGGCGGTCCATCACCTGGTTCATGTCCGAGCGCGGCACCATCACGCGGACGGCGACCCACTCGGCGTCGTGCAGCGGCGACACCGTCGGCGACTCGAAGCCCGGCGCGATCGCCGTGGCGCTCTCGAGGAGCGCGACGGGGCAGTCGTAGTCGAGCAGCACGTACTCGCGGGCGACCAGCACGCCCTGCAGGCGGCGCAGCAGCACCGGGATGCCCTCGGGCTCTCCCGCGGCGGAGACGAGGACGGCGGTCGAGTCGAGGATGACCGGGCCGAATATCTCGAGGCCGGCCTTGCGGAGCGTGGTGCCGGTCTCGACGACGTCGGCGATGACGTCGGCGACGCCGAGCTGGATCGCGGACTCGACCGCGCCGTCGAGGCGGATCAGCGTCACCTCGACGCCGTGCTCCCGGAGGAAGCGGCCCACGAGGCCCGGGTAGCTGGTCGCCACGCGGAGGCCGTCGATCTGCGCGAGCTCGTCGTAGCGGCCGGCGGGCCCGGCGAAGCGGAAGGTGGAGTTCGCGAAGCCGAGGCTCGCGATCTCGCGCGCCTCGGAGCCGGAGTCGATCAGGAGGTCGCGGCCGGTGACCCCGACGTCGAGAGCGCCGGAGCCGACGTAGGTGGCGATGTCGCGGGGGCGCAGGTAGAAGAACTCCACCCCGTTGCGCTCGTCGACGACGTGCAGCTCCTTCGGGTCGCGACGGCCGGTGTAGCCCGCTTCCGCGAGCATCTGACCGGCGGTCTCCGAGAGGGAGCCCTTGTTGGGGACGGCGACGCGCAGGAGCGCCGGGGCGGGGGTGGTGGTCACGGGACGTCCTTCATGACTCGACGGCTGTTCAGGGGGCGGCACGGCTCCTCGGGGAGCGTGCGGGCGCGACGGCGCGGAGCGGAGGCGCACCCCGGCGAGCGGGGCGGGGCTCACAGATGCCGGTAGACGTCGGCCGTCGTGAGTCCTTTGGCGAGCATGAGCACCTGGAGGTGGTAGAGCAGCTGCGAGATCTCCTCGGCGGTGCGCTCATCGCCCTCGTACTCGGCGGCCATCCACACCTCGGCGGCCTCCTCGACGATCTTCTTGCCGATGAAGTGCACGCCGGCGTCGAGCTCGCGGACGGTGCCCGAACCCTCGGGACGGGCGGCGGCCTTCTCGCCCAGCTCAGCGAAGAGGTCGTCGAAAGTTTTCACCGGGGAAGTCTATACGGCGGGCGGGCCGCAGCCGCGTGGGGGCTGCGGTGCAGGGCGGACGTGCGCGGACGTCGCTCCCCCGCGATCCGCCGGTGATGGTGCGATTCGCAGGGGACGGTGGCGTGTGCACGAGGTCGTGCCGTCTGCAGG